>NZGS01000060.1 GCA_002690995.1 Rhodospirillaceae bacterium | reverse complement strand
GTCTAAAAGTAGTTCCTTTCCCTTACTTTCTTTTAGGTTAATTGTAATCCCTCGCTTATTTGTATTGAGCATTGCGAAGGATAGAGGCACCTTTCCTCCCCCGCGCTCCCGAAGGACCTCACCAGATAACGGCTCCACCTTAACCACGTCAGCACCTGCATGAGCTAATAAAAATCCTGCGTACGGTCTATTATAAATTTGCCCCAAGTCTAAAACTTTAATGCCTTCTAACGGCCATTTTTTTGTGCTAGTTGCAGAGTTGGCAGTCATCTTAATGACGCACCTATTATGTCTCTTGCGATCACATGCTTTTGCACTTCGCTAGGCCCCTCGCCAATTCTCCGAATACGCATTTCTCGAAACCATCTCTCTAACGGCAGATCTTTCGCAACTCCCAATCCTCCATGAATTTGCATCGACCTATCAACCACCCTGAACCCATTTTCTGCGCATACAAGTTTCGCTATAGCTGACTCAGTTCTAAAAGGTAGTCCTTTGTCGCATTTAGCGGCTGCATCAAGCACGAGAAGTCGGGCAGACCTCAAGTCTATTTCATTTTCAACTAGCATCCACTGTATACCCTGACGTGAGGATAAAGTCGCTCCGAAGGTCTCTCGTATCTTTGAATATTCCACCGCCATCTCATGTGCTCGTATTGCAACGCCCAAGCACTCGGCCGCATAAGGCACCCTTTGTCGTGCAAGACGGTCATTAGCTATAGCGAAACCTCCGCCTTCCTCACCTAAAATATTTTCATGGGGGACGCGAAGGTTCTCAATATGTATCTCAGTAGCATATTTAGCTGAACGCAGCGTGTGAACGACTCTAGTGACGTTAAACCCTGGCCAGTCGGTTTCAACAATGAAAGCTGTAACTCCCGATCTACCCTCCCCTCCTGTTCGGGCAAAAACGAGACCATAATCTGCTCTATCTGCTCCACTTATCCATAATTTTGTTCCGTTTAGGACCCAATGATCGTTTCCATCTCGTACCGCTTTTGTTTGAATCGCTCTAGCCGGATCGCTACCACCTGAGGGTTCTGATAATCCAAAAAAAACCTTCTTTTCTCCTTTCAACATGGGATAAAGATACTTCTCCTTTTGGGCATCAGTAGCTTCAAAAAGTTGTGCCTGACGGGCTCCTCCAAATGCATTATAACACGGAACGTAGAGCCCTGCTCTGTGCTGGCTACACTCAATCGCTATAAGGGTACGTGTAACCATGCTTATATCTGGCCCGCCATATTCTGGCGGGGTATCTAATCCATAAAGCCCCATAGCTTTGGTTTTCTCAACCAGCTTAACGTAGGTGTCGTGATCCACCTCATCAGCATCAGGATCTAAATCCTTTTCCAAAGGAATAATTTCCTGCTGAACAAATTTTCTAACCATATCAACGATCATTGTTTGTTCTTCATTTAACGTAAAGTCCAAACCATCCTCCTTTATGTACGTCGGTTAAAGCACTCGTAGCTATTTTCTAATTGCTTCAATCGAAGCCGTATCGACCTGGCATTCAACCCACATTTAAACGGCCCATTGATTTAACATTCAAATTTTTATTTGCTAATGGCAATCGTTTAAAATCATATAAAAAAATTTGCAGTAGTTCCGCATGTCGTGTTTTATACGCCATTGTGACTTCCAAGCGGAAAAAACTAGTAGCAATATCATCAAGCTCCAGCCATTTTTGCAACTCACCTCGAAGACCAAAACGTGATCTTGCGCCAGCAACACCAATATAGATTATCTCTTTTCCCGCATTTGCTAATTGATAAACTCCCAAATGCCCCGTTAATCTATCGATGCTCTGTTTGGAAAACTCAATCCATGGTTTGTCTAATCTAATTGACACTAAGAAATCTCCTAATGGCCAAGAAATTTTGGGTTTCGTTTTTCTAACCTTGCTGCGATTCCTTCCTTTGCATCTTGGCTACCTCGTGCCGCAGTTACCAACTCATCGACATCGTCGTGAGCGATACCATCTCTAAAAGCCAGCTCGCGAATAATCAGTGCCTTCATAGCTTTAAGCGACAGAGGCGCATTTATCGCAAGTCGCTGAATAATCTTACCAGCCTCCTGCTCCAACTGTGCGTCAGGTACAACGCGACTAATTATTCCCTTATCCAGCATCCAAGAGGATGGCATTAGGTCACCAAGCAATAAAATTTCCCTTGTATTAACAGGCCCTGCAACCTCCAATAACTTTTTTGTCAAAAACCAACTTGGCGCAAGCCCAATTTGAGCCAAAGACATACCAAACTTTGCTGTCTCGGCTGCTACCACAAACTCTGAATGCAATGCCATTTCACATCCCCCAGCGATAGCCGCGCCCTGCACTATTGACACAATCGGTAACGGGTTAACCTCCATTGCATGAAAGACTTTTTCAACGGGACTAACGGCTCCAGTTGAGGGCTGCCGCTGCCGCTCTGCTAAATCTATTCCCGCACAAAACGAGGATCCGTTGGCTCTAAGTACAATTGCTCTCTCCTCGATCGAGACCTTCTCCGAAAATATTTCATAGAGGCTATCTAGCATTTCCACATCGAGTGCATTTCTTTTTTCTGGCCTGTTTAATATGATTGTTTTTATCGGTCCGTCGTTGTTTACTTCGATTTTTGACATGGATGAATTACCTCTCTATTCGATCAAAAAACGTCTTTTCCTCTGCCATTAAATTAAATGAAGTAACTGAACAGTAGCAATGAACTTTTGAGAAAAACTTCAATTTATTTACATTAATGGAGTATTTTAAAGGTGGGGTGATCGTAAACGTTTTTTGTTAGTAATATCGACTTGTCATTACAGAACCAAATGGCAGGACCATATAGATGGTAAGATCTAACTACGCTATTGCCATTTTGAGCTGGTCTTCAAAAAACATGTGATCAGCTTCTTGAGAAGCCCATTTCCAAGAACTTTTTTCAGAAAATAGTTTCCGCAGAAGTTTATTATTGAAGTAATGGCCCGTTTTGTAGGCCTTAACAGAACCAATAATTGGTCCGCCACATAAATATAAGTCGCCAACACAATCTAATATTTTATGCCGGACAAACTCGTCTTTGAACCGAAGACCATCGTCGTTCAACACTTTAGATCCATCAACAACAACAACATTTTTTAAAGAGCCTCCAAGCCCAAGACCGGCGAGTCTCATACGATCTACGTCCTCAAGGAAGCCAAACGTTCTCGCACTACTTATTTCATGATTAAATGCTCCGTTTACAAGAGAGATATTTAATGAAGTATCTTTAATTGCCTCTGAGTCGAAATCTATTTCAAAATCGATATTGAAATTTTTTGCTGGCGATAACTCTATACACGCGTCGTTTTCTAGTATCTTAATCGGCTTCAAGATTTTTATATATTTCCTGCTAGCATTCTGCTGGTACCGTCCCACTTTTTCGAACATATCAACGAAAGGCCTTGCACTCCCATCCATAATTGGGACTTCCGGGCAATTAATTTCGACCAATGCGTTGTCGACACCACAACCAGCAAATGCTGCCATCAAATGCTCTATTGTTGATACACTAATACCACTTTCATTAGATACTGTAGTGCATAATGCGGTGTTAGAAACGTTATCCCACTTTGCTATAACCAGGTTTTCTGACGCTTTTAAATCAGTCCTTTTAAAGACTATTCCATGGTTTGGTAAAGCTGGTTTAATCAACAGTTGACCGGGGAAACCCTTATGAAGCGTCACACCCTCAAAGCAAACCTCACCTGCTAAAGTATGTTGCTGTTTATCCCCGGCACCAAGCCTATTAGAATGACGTCCCATAGAGAACTATCCTGTAATATTGCACTACTTACGTAAAAAGTGACTAAGAAGCCCAGACTTCTTTTAGCAACGAACACAAAGCTTCTCAAATCACCTTTTGTTACCAATTGTTACACAGTAACTCGTTATAATAATTGGTATTTTAATCTTCGCTTAACTGTCTCATCTTCTCAAGAAAGCCGGAATATCTAAAGCAGAATCGTCTATTGATTTTTTAGATGATTCTGCAGTTTCAGTTATCCTTTCGGACGTATTGTTCTTTGCAGTTGCATCATCAGATAATCCATTATTCTGATCTTGAACGAGGTGATTTTGCTCATCATGTCCTCCCCCAGTTTTATTATTCAATTCCTTCCCGCGTTTTCCAATGCCTGTCACTCTCTGAAATAGGTTCAAGCTTTTTTTACTTGCTATTTCACCCCCAGTGTTAAGTACCGCTGCAGCGTTAAACGGGTCTGGTTGAATTGATAACTTGTCCTTTTTTATGTCCGCTATTTCGGGGGCTGGTGGAACAAATATCTTAGAAGCAACCTCTCCTGTCGTCTTAAAAACTTCTTGATCAGGAGCATTTACTTCACTATCGACATCTAGTGAAGTTTGTGCCTTAACCTCTGCCGTTTTAACTTTTTTACTAGTCGTTAATTCATTTTTAACGCTAGCAGCCCCTAAAGTCGGACTGGTCATTGCTGCACTGTTAAATTCGACAGTGTCATCAAAAGTACCTGTACGCTTTAGCGACGCTAGTTCTTGGGAATTTTCTGTTTCTTGGTCTGGCACCAATTTTTGCTGTACCGCTTCGGACTCCTCACTTTCTGTCTGATCTGTCGCAAACGTCCCAGACATGGGATCTTTTTGGCTAGACACTAAAGTCATTTGTGGCTTTGGTTTTGCATCACTATTTTCTGCTGCAATACCCGTGGCAACTACCGAGACACGCATTAGACCGTCGAGTTTTTCGTCGAATGTGGAACCAAAAATGATATTAGCATCCACATCAACTTCCTCTCTAATACGGTTGGCAGCTTCATCAACCTCAAATAATGTCATATCCATGCCGCCTGTAATATTAATCAAAACACCTCGAGCACCCTTCATTGATATATCATCGAGAAGTGGATTTTTAATGGCAGACTCCGCAGCATCTATGGCCCTTTTATCACCGCTTGCCTCTCCCGTACCCATCATGGCCTTGCCCATTTCACTCATGACAGTTCTGATATCTGCAAAATCTAAATTAATTAAGCCTGGCATAACCATAAGGTCCGTTACTCCTCTTACTCCTTGATGAAGCACGTTATCTGCCATATGGAACGCGTCCGCAAACGTTGTTTTTTCGTTGGCTATTCTGAAGAGGTTTTGATTAGGGATTATGATCAACGTATCAACATATTTGGTTAATTCTTCGATACCCTGGTCTGCTAAACGCATTCTATGGGCGCCCTCAAAATGAAAAGGTTTAGTTACAACCCCAACCGTAAGTATCCCTCGCTCACGAGCAGCTTGGGCAATTACAGGGGCGGCCCCCGTGCCGGTGCCACCGCCCATTCCGGCAGTGATGAAAACCATATTACTGTCTTCAAGTTCTACAAGCAGTTCTTCTATAGCTTCTTCTGCAGCGGCTTTTCCAACATCTGGCCGCGACCCGGCACCAAGGCCCTGAGTCACAGTGTTGCCAAGCTGTAAACGGCGACCCGCAAGTGATTGTCCCAATGCTTGACTATCCGTATTCGTGGCGATAAATTCCACACCCTCAAGATTTGACTGGATCATGTTGTTGACAGCATTACCGCCAGCTCCACCCACGCCCACAACTGTGATCCTTGGTTTCATTTCAATATCGTCGTGCGGTGTTGAGAAGTTTATAGTCATTTAAGCCTCCACAGTTTTTTGCGTTGTCATAATTTTATTTTCTTTACGAGGTAACGATTCAAGATCCACGCTATTTATGTTATTGATCGCGTTAGATCTCGACATGGAACATTGACATCGGCACGCACCATTAAATGCGACCGAAATGTCTAAGGTTTGCTGATTTGCCATAACTAAAAATTCTCCCTTATCCATGAGCTAACCCTACCTAACATCCCAGTAGGTTCATTCTGACCAGATCCCAGAATTTTGGATCGATCGAATCCCGTATCGACTGCATAGGACAATAATCCCACACAGGTAGAAAAAGCAGGTCCCGAAACACTATCTGCTAAGCCATTAACTCGCAGGGGCTTGCCGACCCGCACTTGCTTTTTAAATTTTTCTTGAACGATCTCTCGCATGCCAGGCAACTGGCTAGCTCCACCCGTCAAAACGATCCTATGTCCAGCTATTCCTTCAAACCCTGAATTAGAAATACTTTCTCTAACGAGCTCCAAAGTTTCCTCGACCCTAGGTTGAATTATTTGGATGACTCTTGACTTTGCAACAATGTTGGGCGGAGAATTATTTTCTTCGCCGATTTGCGGAATCTCAATAGTTTCTCGATCTTCAAAAGGTGATAGGAATGCATTACCGTGCAACGTTTTAATACGTTCTGCATTGACGATTGACGTTGATAACCCTCTCGCAATATCGTTTGTTATGTGTTTACCTCCAAGCGGAATGCAATCGGTAAACACGACCTTACCATCAAAAAATATTGCGATAGTTGTCGTCCCGCCACCCATATCAACCACCGTTGCTCCGAGATCCATTTCGTCTTCAACTAAACAAGCTAAACCAGAAGCGTACGGCGACACCACAAAGCTCTCTGCTTTTAAATGGCACCTTTCAACAACCAGCGTTGAATTTCTGATAGGGCCTGAAAGAGCAGTAACCATGTGCATTTTTGCGGACAGGTTTTGACCTGACATACCCCGCGGATCCTTAATGCCACGGTGCCCATCGATGCAAAAGTCTATTGGGAAAAGATGTATTAACTCTGAACCTTCATCGATATTTGCCGTTTTCCCTTGCCCTAGAATAGTGTCTAAGTCTGCATCGACTATGCGGTGCCCATTAATCAATACTTCCGCAGCAAGTGAATGAGAGGTGGGAGCACCACCAGAAAGATTCACGCAAACATTTCCTATTGTTTCTTTCGCCATTGTCTCTGCTGCTTGCACTGCACGCCTTATAGAAATTTCACTAGCTTCCATATCTACTATGGCACCGCCTCTAACACCTTCGCTGGCCTTGTGTCCAATGCCCAAAACACTGAATTTAGGAAGATCATTATTTCCTCTCTGGCCCTTTACGTTTTCTAGTCGAGCAATAAAGCAACACGTTTTGGTAGAACCAATGTCTAACGCTGCTAACAGATCACCCTTTTGTCTAATTATTTTATTTCTCACTTATTTGCGCCCTATCTGCGTTAGGTATTTCTTCCTCTCACCTTGCCTGGGGATGTTTTGTTTTTTTCTATTTTTATAATTAATTGATTTTCCAATCTCATATCTATTCCTTGAATCTGATCGTCAAAAATATTGTGACCTTGTTCCACAGTCGCTAGATGCGCCCAAGCTTTTCCCGGATTTTTTTCTGGCAGATTTACATTAATTTGATTATTGAGTTGCACATCCCATCTTCTATCACTCACTAGTGTGAGAGATTTAACTCGTCTGAAGAGGTTTGGTTCATTAGATAGCGTCTTTAAAATTTGACCGGCTATTTTGGGTGCGTTTTTGCCAATAATTATTGGTAAATGTGAAAATCTGGTCAGATCAACCCTAGGTATAACATCTCCATGAACATCAATAAGTTTGAGCACTCTATTTGTCTGCCAACGAGCCATTGGCGTTCGCTCAACTAGAGTGAGAGAAATCTTATTTGGAAAATGACGTTCTATGCGTGCAGACTTAACCCACGGCAATTTATTTATACGGTCTTTCATTTCGGTTATGTTTATCGCAAGAATGTTATCTCCTTCCGACACTTGTAATGCTTGTAGCAGGGCGCTTTTTTTGGTTTTTGATCGACCCTCAACAATTACTTCTCTTACAATAAGCCCCGTTGTTTTCGGAATATTGCCAAAAACTTCTATAAGTTTGCTTGTAAGTTGAGATTCTAAATATTTATATTCATAAAAAACGGGAACAGCCGAAATGCTTCCAATTAGAATCACTCCGAGTAAAATCTTTGTTCTTTTCATTTTTGAAAAAAACCAGATGTTGAAAAGTCTCTTTGCCTTCTGTTTTCTCTCAAAAGAACGGCGTCTTAGAGATCGCATTTCGCAGCCTCCAACAATTGAATTAATAATTCTGAAAACGTTATGCCTGCATGCAATGCCTGCTCGGGTATTAAAGATGTAGACGTCATGCCCGGCTGAGTGTTGACTTCCAGAAAATATAATTTTCCTAGCTTTCCCTGCGTATCGTCATATCGAAAATCTGAGCGAGTAATGCCTCTACATCCTAGAGTTTTATGGGCCACCACCGCTTGATCAAGTGCTTTACGGGTAATTATATCTGGAAGGTCGGCAGGTATTATGTGTTTAGAGCCACCAGGTTCGTATTTTGCGCTAAAATCATAAAACCCTCGCTCCGAGGTTATTTCCGTCACAGATAGTGCATTGCCATTCAAGACACCGACCGTGAGCTCACGACCTGGTATAAATCTTTCAACAATTATTTCCTCCCCATAGGACCATTTTTCTGGAAAGGGGACGTAATTGTCTTCTGGGTGAACAATATGCACTCCTATACTAGATCCCTGCGATTTTGGCTTAATCACAAACGGCCTTTTTTCTAGTTTTAAAAGTGAGATGTCATTTCTTCCAAGGGAGGCCCCTTCAGGGCACAACAATCCCGCTTTCGAACAGATCTCTTTGGTTCTAATCTTATCCATCGCGATAGCTGAGGCTTGGACACCGGAATGTGTATACGGTATCCCCATAATATTCAAAAGACCTTGAATATTCCCATCCTCTCCGATCGGTCCGTGGAGTGCATTAAAACAAACATCAGGTTTCAATTTTTCGAGAACTGACGAAATATTTCGGTCAACGTCAATTTTTGTTACTTGAAAACCCGAAGATTGCAATGCTTGCGCACAAGCCAGCCCACTTAAAATCGACACCTCTCGTTCACTCGACCACCCACCCATCAGTACGGCTACATGCCTATTCATAGCTTCACATTCTCACGGTTAAACTTGCTATCCTTATGAACACCCAATAGTTTAATTTCCCACTCAAGTTCAATCCCGGTGGAGTCTTTAACTTTTTTCTGAACAAGATTTCCTAAATTCTCCAAATCAGTTGCATTCGCATTACCAGTGTTTACTAAAAAATTGCAATGCTTCTCTGAGACCATTGCGCCACCTATTGATACCCCTCTGCAACCTGCCGCCTCTATAAGCTCCCAGGCTTTATATCCTTTTGGGTTTTTAAAAGTACTGCCACCGGTTCTTTCGGTTATTGGTTGACTTTCCAGTCTTCTCGCCTCTATCTCGTCAAGCCTTTTTTGGATGTCAGACGGTTCGTCTTTACCTGTTTTAAATAAGCCTGAGAGAAAAATATAATCTTGCGGAACTCCACAGTGGCGATAGCTCATCCTCATTTCCTCAAGCGATAAAACTTTGAAATTTCCCGTGCTATCAATGACCTCTGCTTCAATAAGGATATCTTTAATTTCTTTGCCGTGGGCTCCAGCATTCATTCGGAGACCACCCCCAATTGTTCCTGGTATGCCTGATAGGAACTCTAAGCCTGAATACCCTTGCTTAAGAGCTAAACGAGCTGCAATACCATTTGGCAACGCAGCACCAATGCGTACGCTATTACTCTCGAAAGTAATAGAGGCAAAATTTTTCCCCAGCTTGATTACTACTCCGGGTATTCCCCCGTCCCTAATTAGAATATTTGATGCTGCACCAATTATCGTAACCGGCACCTCTTCAGAGTTTTTCAAAAGAAATTGGCCTAAGTCTTCGTGGTCTTGTGGTCGAAAAACTGTAGTAGCACCGCCAACCCGAAACCATGTGTAAGGGGCCATTACCACATGTTTTTTGTAACTCCCTTTTACGTCGGGTAATCTATATAATTCTAAATCCCTAAAATCCGGCAACATCATGAGTTTTGATCCTCCATCTCCATGATAGCTACATCAGATTTTCTAGTGTCACTGATCTGCTTAGTGCATTTTGAATTTGGCAATTCTTTGGACTTCCGTGTTGCGTTTGCCCCAATCGTCTGGAAGATCTCCTCTAAGTCTTTCGGTAATGAGTTTGCCCAGGTGGTAATATTGCCGGCTCCTAGGCATATTACTAGGTCCCCAGGTTCAGCCACTGCTGCAACCTGCGAAGGAAGTTCTTGGCCGTTTTTGAGGGGGAGAACTTGACAATATTTACGAACTCGAATTCCTTCAACTAAGTGATCTCTGTCGCAATTGTCTATAGGTACTTCGCCTGCAGCAAAGACATCTGAAACAAAAACAATATCAGCTTCTTCAAAGCAACCACAAAATTCATCGAATAAGTCACGAAGTCGCGTGTATCTATGTGGTTGAAAAACGACAATTACTTTCCCTGAACCACACGCCAATCTAGCGGCGGTCAGAGCTGCGTGTATCTCGACCGGATGATGTGCATAATCATCTATTACGACTATACCATTGCAGATACCCGTTTTTGTAAATCGCCTTTTTACTCCTTTAAAATCACGCAAGCCAGCTCGTATTAGGTCTTCATGCATACCCATTTCCAATGAAATAGCTATTGCAGCCAAAGAATTCAAAACATTGTGTTCGCCGTACATTGGAAGTTCGAGCCGCTCAATAATTCCGCCGTTCGTTTTGCCTCTATCGCGCAGAATCACATCAAAGCACGAACCAGTTTCCGTCGGGATGATCTTAGAAGCCTGGACATCTGATTCCTTATCAAAGCCATAAGTTATTACGCGCCGGTCAGGAACTTGTTGCACTAATTCCTGGACTACGGGATGATCTATACAAACGACCGCAAAGCCGTAAAATGGGATATTCTTAACAAAAGAACGAAATGCATTCTTCAAATTTTCAAAATTACCGTGAAAATCTAGATGCTCTGGATCTATGTTAGTTACGACCGCAATAGTGGCCGGTAAATTGTTAAAACTGCCATCCGATTCATCAGCCTCCACTACCATCCAATCGCCATCACCAAGACGCGCATTTGTTCCATAGGAGTTTAGTATTCCTCCATTTATTATAGTTGGGTCTAGACCTGCACTATCCAGAACGGAAGCAACCAGTGAAGTGGTGGTCGTCTTTCCATGAGTTCCTGCACACGCTATTGACCACTTTAATCTCATAAGTTCTGCCAGCATCTCTGAACGGTGAACTATAGGAATTTGTTTTTCCCGGGCAAAACTCAGTTCAACATTGTCTGCTTGAATAGCAGTTGAAACTACTACGATAGATGCGCCACTCAGATTTTTAGAGGCTTGTCCCACAAAAACCTTTATCCCCATTCCCTGCAATCGCTTTACATTTTGATTGTCTGAAATATCGCTGCCCTGAACTTTGTACCCTAAGTTGTGGAGGATTTCGGCTATGCCGCTCATCCCAATGCCGCCAATCCCAATAAAATGAATAATGCCGATATCTATGGGAAGTCTTTGCATAGTTAGCCTCCATACTCACAAAAGAGTAAAAGACCCAATGCATTAACCAACATAGCGCTTGATAATGTTTTGGCCTCAGAAGATCTCGAAGCCGCACGAAAAACTAGATTAGAAAGACGTTCAACGGCGTCTGGGACACCACAATTTCGGGCGGCAATAGCGGCAGTATTATAAATATTTTCATCTGTCAGAACCCTACTGATAACATTTGCTAAAGCTTCTGGCGTTAAGTTGGTTTCGTCACAGCACCATGCTCCACCTGCCTTAACCATATCGATGGTGTTTTTTTGTTGATGATTATCCAAAGCAAACGGATAAGGTATAAAGATAGCTGGGCGTCCAACAACTGCTAGTTCCGCTACTGTTGAAGCTCCAGATCGGGAGATAACAAGGTGAGCTTCCTGAAGCAATTCGGGCATTTGATGAAAAAAGGTTTTTAATTCGAATTTAATTCCTGCTTTTTTATAAACCCTATTAACATGTTGAATATCTTCTTCCCTGCATTGTTGCTTTATCACCAATCGTTCACGTAATTGTTTATTTAATAAGGCGATGGCGGATGGAACAGCCTTCGAAAGAAAACGGGCACCTAAACTACCGCCGACTATTAAGAGGTTTATTTCTTGGCTTGCTGCTAATGTCGGTGCTAATATTTCTCTACTGGAGAGAAATTCCGGTCTTATAGGGTTGCCGGTCAAGAATGACGCTATTTTTTTATCATTCAAACCTGATGTATTCTCGAACGATTTTGCAATAAATGTTGCTCGTTTCATCAACCAACTGTTAGCTCTTCCAAGCACAGCGTTTTGTTCGTGTAAGATTGATGGGATGCGCATCCAGTGTGAGGCCACCAATGGCGGAAGAGAGGGATAACCTCCAAACCCAACGATGACATCAGCACGAAAATCGAAAATTATTTTCCATGACGATATGGTACTTTTGATTAAACTAAAGAATGCAATCATTTTTAAAATTACATTTTTCTGACTGGGATTTGTTACGTTTATGTATTCAACTGACACGCCATTCTTTTCTATCTCAAATTTTTTTCCTCTGAGATCAGTAATGATGAGAACATCGTGACCCATTCCTTTCAATCTTTTGGCCAGACTAATTGCGGGAAACACGTGACCTCCTGTTCCCCCAGCAACTAGTATGATTTTTTTTCTGCTCATAAAAACTCTTCCCGACCGGGCCTTTTTCTAGTTAAAGCCAGAACCATTCCCATCCCAATAGACAAGGCGAGGAAAGATGAACCACCATAACTTATGAAAGGTAGTGTCATTCCTTTTGCGGGGATTAATTGAAGTGAAGAACTTATGTGTATTAATGCCTGCAAACCAAATTGGATGAGTAAACCAGCTACAGCCAAGAACACAAACAAACTGCTCTCAGACATTATTCGCAGACAACCCCTCAGCACCAAAAATCCAAATAGACCTATCACCGCTAATGCAATAAAAACACCAAACTCCTCACCGGCGACCGCGAATATAAAATCCGAATGTGCATCAGGTAGAAGGTCTTTAATTTCCCCTTCACCAGGCCCTGTGCCAAACAAACCGCCATTTGAAAAAGCTTCTAAAGATCGGTCGATTTGATAGGTATCCCCTGTAGAAGGGTCAAGAAATCGATCGACACGAGACCTAACGTGATCAAAAAAGAAGTAGGCTACAACCAGCCCAATAACCCCAAATATAAAGAAAGATATAACAAAAAAGAGAGGAAGACCTGCTAGGAAAAATTGGCATGACCATACTGCTGAGATAACAACGGTTTGGCCAAGGTCTGGCTGACCAAGCACTAAGCTTACAATTATTATTAAAATCAATAGAGATATAAGATGTCCGGGAAAACTTGTTTTAGATCTCCACTCCGAAAACATCCACGCAGCAACGACCGCGAAAAATGGCTTAATAAACTCGGATGCTTGAAGTGAAAAACCACCTGCCGACAGCCATCTACGAGCTCCTTTTATTTCGCTTCCAAAGATAAGGGTTAATCCGAGAATGATTATCCCACTTAATAAACCAATCACAGCCAAACGCTTCACGTTTTTGGGTGGTAAAAGTGAAATGAGAAAAATCATAGCGATACCTATAGGCAAAACAAATAGATGCTTTTTTATAAAGTAGTAGCTACTCAATTTGAGTTTTGTGGCTACGGCAGGGCTTGCACCAAACACCATCAAAACACCGAAAAATACCAATATTAATAATGCTCCTAGAAACCATCTATCGACGGTCCACCACCACTGCCCAACTAAACTGGTATCTGTCCTAGTTAATGTGGTCATGTTGTTGTTTCCCGGTTCGAGAATTTTTCGAGGTTTAACGAGCCAACAATCGACTTAAACTGGTCTCCTCGCTCTTCATAACTCTCAAATTGATCAAATGAAGCGGCTGCTGGAGATAACAGCACAACTGGACTTTCTTTTTTTTCACTAAATGCAGCAGACACTGCTTTTTCTACCGCAACTTCCAATTTGCTACATTTTGTGCATGGGGTACTATTTTTAAAGAAATCAAAGAACTCGTTCTCCGAACTTCCAATGAAAAATGCATGCTCAACATTCTCGAGATTTTTGAAAAAAGACCCCGTAATTCTATTGTCTTTTGAGAGGCCGCCTGCTATCCAATAAATTGATTTGAATGACGAAAGCGCGCGCTCTGCCGCATCAAAATTTGTTGCTTTAGAGTCATTGATAAAATTAACACCAAATAATTCCCTCACTAATTCTTGACGATGGGGCAGCCCTTTAAAACATTGTAATGCAAATTCTATTTCTGGCTGTTCGGCCTCTAATGAAAGCGCTATTGCGACGGCAGCCGCTGCATTTTGATAGTTATGACCACCAATGAGAGTTTTCAGTCCCTTTAAATTTATTTCACATTTCGGTATGCCCGGCAGCTTACTTCTTAAATTCCCACTTTTAACGCCAACTCCCTCTTTTGGAATTGTATAACCAGATATGGGTATTACTGAAAAATCTGTTTCATACTTAAGTTGTTGGTATATCGATCGAGTAATTTCATCATCTATACCAATAATGATTTTTGAGTCGCAAATTAGCTCATCAAAAATTCGTCGTTTTGCACGAACATATCCCTCCATGCCGCCGTGTCGATCTAAATGGTCGGGCGTTATATTCAAAAGCACAGCGATACTGCAGCCTAAGGAGGGAGATAATTCAAGCTGATATGAACTCAACTCTAAAACAATAAAATCCGACCCTGGATCTGGGGATATTTCTAAAACTGGCCGACCGATATTTCCTGCTACCTCGTTTGAAATATTTGAATGGGATAAAAGATGTCCGATAAGTGAGGCAGTAGTAGATTTACCATTTGTTCCTGTGACGCCTATAATCGGGGTATTTTTCGAATTTTGTGCAAATATATCAATGTCACCGATAATAGGCACACCAGATGTCTTCGCTTTTGCTGCTACTGGATGAGGTTTTGGAAATGAGTGCGGTATTCCCGGACTCAGGACAAGTGCGTCTAAATCTTTACAATTGATATTATGAAGATCTCTTATCTCGACGCCATCGCCAGAAATTTCTTCTCGCCTTTTCGGATCGTCGTCCCATGCCAGCACTTTAGCACCACCGAGAACTAGGGAAGCGACTGCAGCCTTACCTGATCTGGCCAGCCCCATGACCGCGACTGTTTTATTCGAAAATGAACTTGCGATAATCAACTTCTACCTCAGTTTTAGTGTTGAAAGGCCAATTAGCGCTAAAACAACAGCAATTATCCAAAACCGAATAACAACTGTTGGTTCAGCCCAACCCTTTTTTTCAAAATGATGATGTAGTGGAGCCATTCGGAAAATTCGTTTCCCTGTTAACTTAAATGAAACCACCTGCACGATTACTGAGACGGTCTCCAGCACGAACAAACCACCAATTATAGCTAGAACTAATTCATGCTTGGTGATAACACTAATGGTGCCCAATGCCCCGCCAAGTGACAAAGATCCGGTATCGCCCATAAACACCATTGCAGGCGGCGCGTTGAACCAGAGAAACCCAAGGCCGGCACCTATTATCGATCCGCAAAAAACAGCCAGTTCACCGCTTCCCACCACATGATATAATTGCAGATATCCACTAAACAGTACGTTGCCAACAAGATAAGTTATCAATGCAAAACAAGCTGCCGCTATCATAACCGGCACGATAGCGAGACCATCCAACCCATCCGTCAAATTAACCGCATTGGAAGCACCAACGATAACCAACACGCTAAACGGTAAAAAAAACCAACCTAATTCAATAAAAATATCTTTGAAAAATGGGACACTCAAACTTTCCTTGGTTTCTGGAGGTCCAAATGAGGAAATCAGCAAAGCCACTAGCGCGGCGACAATGATTTGAAGCACTATTTTGAGCCTGGAGGACATACCATTGGAGCTAGCGGTCTTTAGCTTAAGAAAATCATCAACAAACCCTATCAAGCCAAAACTCGCAGTTATTCCAAGCACAAGCCAAATATAAGGGTTATTAATATCAGCCCAAAGAACCGTAGAAATAATTAAAGCGACTAGGATCATTAATCCACCCATAGTCGGGGTTCCGCGCTTCGCC
Source organism: Rhodospirillaceae bacterium (assembly GCA_002690995.1). Lineage (GTDB taxonomy): Bacteria > Pseudomonadota > Alphaproteobacteria > Thalassobaculales > Thalassobaculaceae. The sequence goes on along the minus strand of NZGS01000060.1, from coordinate 18,839 downwards.
AGATGTGTTTCTGGTCCATCATTTCGGATTGGTTGACCATTAGCTTGCTGTCCTCTGAGCCATCGGATCATACTGGGGCCAATTACAAAACTGATAACTAACGCCGTTAAAACGGCACCACCAGTTCGAAATGTTAGATATTTAAACAAATTAAAAATGGTGTATTCATCCGCTAGGGGAAATAGAAAATGATATAACATTTACTCATTACCCCCATTTAACTCAGAACAATTTGTATTCTCTAAGCTCTTTGAATTTATAGCAGCTATGATCGGCGCCATATTGGTGCCAAGAGAACCTTTAACAAGAACTAGATCTCCTGCTCTAATTAAATTCGCAATTTGATCTGCGACATCGATACTTTTAAGGCCATGGGCACCGAATACCCCGGTTGGTAATAACTTGTGCAGCTCAAACATTAGCTTTCCAACGGTGAAAACAATGTCTGGTTTGGCAGCCAATAAATCATCTAGTAATTCGACATGTAATTTTAGTGCATCGTCGCCTAGCTCAAGCATATCGCCTATCACGAGTATTTTTCGTCCGCCAGGACCTGGCTTCATCGACTTTAAAACCGAAAATGCTGACTTCATCGCGACCGGACTTGCATTATAACTTTCATCAACTAAGCAAAATGTCTCTCCTGTCGTAAGATTAATATTTTTTTGTCCTCCCCTTCCAAAGGGGGTAGAAATACTTTTGAAGCATTGAACCGCATGCTGGATATTTAGTCCAAGCGCATGAACAACCGCCAGGACGCCAACAGAATTTAGCGCTCGATGCTTTCCGGTTTCCGACAAGACATATTGATAGGTTTCATTATTGAGCCGGATTTTTACGAAACTTTTCCCCTCGCCGGATTGCCACTCAAGCAATTGCACGTCAGACTTTTTATCTTCCCCAAAAGTGATTATATTTTTTATACCCTTTTTTTCTGCTCTTGACTTTAAGAAGCCTATCCAGGGGTTATCTTGATTCAGGACGACTGAGCCATTTTCCAATAAACCATTAAAAATCTCTGATTTGGCCTCTGCTATAGCCCTTTCAGTTTTAAGTTGCTCTAGATGAACACCATGGACATTTGTTATCAGAGCCACCTTAGGTCGAATTAAATTAGATAAAAACGCGATTTCGCCTGTATTATTCATTCCGAGTTCGAACACTGCAAATCGAGAAGATCCATGCAAGCGCGCTAAACTGAGCGGAGCTCCAATATAATTATTTAAATTACCTATTGTCGCGTGCACGCTATCGAATTGGGCCAAAGCTTTTGCTAATAAGTTCTTGCTGCTCGTTTTTCCAACGCTGCCCGTAACGGCTACAAACTCTGCTTCTGATCTATTTCTAGCTAAACAAGCTATTTGGACGAGCGCTTTTTGAACGTTTTGAACAATTAATATTGGGCTTTCTTCTGACAACCCATCTATCTTCCTCTCGACTATAGCAGCGGCCGCCCCTTTTTCGAATGCATCCGCGACATAACAATGACCATCGACCCTACTGCCCCTGAACGCTATAAAAATATCTTTGGGTTGAACTTTTCGGCTGTCGATACTTACACCTGAAGCACTCCATCTTCTCCCTTCAGTACGGGCGCTTGTTGCACCTTCAATTTCCATATTTGTCCAAAGGCAGCTACTCATGGTTTAAGCCCTCGGCATTCTTCATTAAGTCTTTTACCATCTCGACATCACTAAATTTTAATTTCTGACCACTCATTTCTTGCGTAGATTCGTGCCCCTTACCAGCTACTAACAACAGATCGCCGCTTTGGAGCTTCGAAATTCCTAGCTTTATTGCTTCTCCCCTGCACGCAATGCTTTCGCCATTTGGACAACCCTCTAAAATCTGATCTCTAATTCTTTTTGGGTTTTCATTTCTTGGATTATCATCTGTTATCAGGCAAAGGTCGGCCAATTCATCAGCAACTTGCCCCATTATTTTTCGCTTGCCTATATCCCTTTCTCCGCCAGCACCAAAAACGCATATTAATCGTTTAGAAGTATGTTGCCGTAGCGCGACTAAAGCATTTCTGAGAGCGTCCGGCGTGTGAGCATAATCAACGATAACTTGAGCCAAAGAATTGCTACCAGTGACACGCTCTAGGCGACCAGGGACGCCTCTTAAATTTCTAAGCTGGCCCACCCAAAATTCTACATCATTATCTTTTTGAGAAGCCACGACAATTCCTAAGGCCGCCAGCACATTTAGAATTTGAAACTTTCCCAGCAATTTCAATACAAATTGATATTCGGCTTTAAAAACTTTAATTCTTATTTCCTGAAAGGCTGGCGAAGGTTTCACATCTAGAAGCTGAATATCTGCCCCATTTGATGAGCCAAAGCTAATTACGCTTACTCCTCTTGAAATACAGATGCTCTTTAATGCTTCAAATTCACTTGAGTCAAAATTTAATACTGCTGTGCCGTTTGCACTGAGGAGTTCTGAAAAAAGACGTGCTTTCGCTTTGAAATATGTCCTCATATCTTTGTGGTAATCAAGGTGATCTTGCGTCAGATTTGTAAAAACCGCCGCACTAATTTTTACCCCATCGATGCGATATTGGTCGAGGCCGTGACTTGAAGCTTCAAGCGCTAGATAATGAATCTCTCTATCGCTCAAACTTTTTAAAATTTTATGAAGCTTGACCGTATCCGGCGTTGTCAAACTAGAGTTCTCGAGAACCTGTTTTGTTTTTAACCCTAATGTTCCTAAACTAGACGCACTATATCCAACTGAAAGCCAAAGTTGCCTAGCAAAATCTACCACCGAGCTTTTCCCATTTGTACCAGTGACCGCAGCAACATAGTCTGGCTGACCATTAAAAAAACAAGCTGCTAACTTTGCTAATTCTAGTCGCGGGTTACATGTTTCGATGAGCGGCATAGTTGGAGCCATATCCCGACATCTTGATGAATTTTGAGTAATAATTGCTACTGCGCCGCGGGATACCGCATCATCAACAAAATTCAACCCGTCAACCTTGCTCCCCGGTAGAGCAGCAAAAATATAACCTGGCTTCACCTCACGACTATTACTGGCAATACCAACAACATCGGGATCACCATGCCCTAAAACATTAGAAAATGTTTTTAAAGCATTACTTTGAGAAGCGCTTTCTTTCATTAACTCAGAAAGATGCAAGGCGTTTTTTCCCTCCCCCTGGATTAATATTTAATTCTAGAATTTGTCTAATTTTTGGCGACAATTCGTTTTTTGGATGAACCCCAAGAAGAGGAGCAGACCTTGAAACAATGCGCTTCACCGCCGGAGCAGCTACCCAACCTCCAGTCGCATACCCAAACGAGTCCTTGTTTCCCTTGGGCTCATCTACCATTACCAAAACGACGTATTTTGGATCATGAATAGGAAACGCCCCAACAAATGACGAAAGACGTAATTTTTTTGCATAACCTCCCTGGACCGCCCGCTTTTCCGCTGTCCCGGTTTTGCCACCAACCAGATATCCATTTGCTGACGCTTTTTTTCCAGTGCCATTCTCAACCACCAGCCTGAGTATCCGCCGCATATCCAAAGATGTTTTAGATGAGATTACTTGTTTGCCAACAGCCTGTTGACCTGCGTGCCTCTTCAAAATTGTGACTGGCCAGCGTATGCCTCCATTCACGATTGTTGCAACTCCGCTCGTAAGGTGTAATGGACTTACAGCGATACCGTGCCCATACGATATCGTCATTGTATTAATTCGTCTCCATCTTGCTGGAAAAATTGGGCTAGCACGCTCCGGCAACTCGACATCAAGCTGATCGAAAAACCCTAATTTTTTCATGAATTCCTTTTGAGCCAATGCGCCGAATTCGTCCGCCATCTTTGCCGAACCTATATTAGAGGAATACATAAATATCTCAGGAACTGACAGCCACCGCTTTTTTGGATGATAGTCATTTATGGTATGCCTAGCTATCCGGATAGGGTTGGTAGCGTCATACCCACTTGTCATAGTTGCCGACCCCAAGTCTAAAGCTAAAGCAGTATTAAAAATTTTAAATGTTGATCCCATTTCGTATACGCCAAGCGTTGCCGTATTAAACTTAGCTTGCAAGGATGCGCCCTTAATAAAAGCAGGATCAAAATCCGGCAGGGAAACCATTCCAAGAATTTCACCAGAATTAGCATCGAGGAGTACGCCCGCGCCACCTATAGCTTCAAAAGACTCAATCTGCTTCTGAATCTCCTCGCGCAGGATATGCTGGATCCGAACATCGATAGAAAGAGACAAAGGCTCAGAGCCATCCCTCAAAATTCCGTCAAATTGCTTTTCCACGCCGCTCAAACCAACAGCATCCGTGCCAGAAAACCCAATAATATGGCTACCTAAGCGACCTTGTGGATAAAAACGTCTATCTTCCTCTTGAAAATGAAATCCGGGTACTCCTAAAGCATTTATTTTTAGCTGCTGCTCCGGGGTCAACCCTCTCTTTAACCAAACAAATCTCTTCTTTTGCTTCAACTTAGCTAAAATATTTTTTTTATCTAAATTAAACAAAACTGTTTTTAAAGCGTCAGCTGCCGCCTCAGCATCTAACACCTCGCTTGGGTCAGCATAGAGTGATGGGACAGAGAGACTAGTAGCTAGCAAAATGCCATTTCTATCAACAATATCTGCTCGCCCAGTTTTAAGAGTTGCTCTTGCTGACTCAGAAATAACTGAGGGCTCACCCAACCCTCCAATGACAGAAACATCGAGCAACCGTAGCCCAGCCAAAACAAACGCAAAAGAAAATACCGCACAAACAAGCAGCATTCTGTTTTTAGCAACTTCAATGAAGCGATTCACGACACCATCTAGTTTAATGAACGGTCGCTCGGGCACCTTACCTAACTCCCTTTTCATTAATACTTCCCTTAACAATCTCCAATTGCTTACCTTTAAGCTCTTCAAGCCTAACAATCTGATGGGATTGCATGGGCACAAAACCAAGATGCTTACGCGCCAATCTCTCAATATGAGCCGGCTGATTTATGAAACTCCATTCGGCGCGCAGCACGCGGATAGCCTCTTGACTTTCAACTATATCCTGATGCAGCGCGTCTAATTTTGCTTTTCGCGACTGAACCTCGTGCTTGAGAGAAAACATACCTACTGCCGCTATAGAAATTGCAAAAACAAGAAGGATTATCGAGCGCCGAAACATTTTAATTAAACTCCGACCAAGGAGCTGCAGAAGTTCTTTCCGCTACTCTGAGACGCGCCGATCTGGCACGCGGATTTTGCTTCAATTCGGCTGCACTGGGTCGAACCGGACGTTTTGTAATCAATGAAAAACTGGGCCTTTTATGGCTATCTTCCCCAGGGGGAAGATAACGCGAACGGCCCGTCGTTTTACCCTGCCTTTCATTAAAAAAATTCTTTACTCTTCTATCTTCTAATGAATGGAAAGCCACAATAACAAGACGCCCACCAGGATTAAGAAGCCGCTCTGCTGCTTCGAGCCCTTTGTCCAGCTCACCCAACTCATCATTAACGTAAATCCTTAACGCCTGAAAAGTCTTGGTCGCTGGATCAATACCTTGACCAAACTTCTTGTACGGCACCACGTCCCGTATAATTTTTGCTAAAGCACCCGTTGAGGAAATGGGTTGACTAATGCGAGCTTCTACAATTGCTCTCGAAACACGCCTAGAGTATCTCTCTTCGCCAAGCGTATAGATAAGATCTGCTAAATCAGATTCGGTCATAGAATTAACAATGTCACCAGCCGTAACACCATCTTTCCCCATTCGCATGTCCAATGGACCATCAAACCGGAAGGAAAACCCTCGTGACGGGTCATCTAATTGGAGCGAAGAAACCCCAAGATCTAGAACAATAGAGTCTACCTTCTTAATTCCTTGCGCAGCGAGTAAAGAGTCCATCTCTCCAAAGCAACCTTGCATCGGAATGAGCCTCTCTGCATATCTTTCAGATAAATTCATCGCCTCAGAGAATGCCATGGGGTCACGATCGATCGCAAAAAGCTGACAACTTGCCTCCTCTAGAATACGCGATGCATAACCACCCTTCCCAAATGTTCCATCTACATATCTGCCACCATTTCTAATATTTAGGTGGCAAATAGCTTCATCACACAACACAGGGATATGCTCATATTGACCTGCATCGACAGAACGCATATGCACCATCAAGTCCTCTCTGAGGATGAAGAAATGATTCGCAAAGTAGCACCTTGCTCACGGGCTCGAAGCCTATTATTTTGCCTATGTATAGAAAAGTTTTTCGGAGACCAGATTTGAAAACTTTTTCCCAATCCCACAAATGAAGCTAAGTCAGATATACCCGCATGCACAACAAATTCGTGAGGCAAAATCACACGGCCATCTGAGTCTACCGATACTTGCTTAGCATCCGCTAGAATTGTTTGAAGATTTTCGGCCTCATCCGAAAAAACATCGATTGCATCTATAGAACTAACTATTTCTTGGATTCTTTCATCTCCACTTCCCTCTAGGCACGGGTGCTTAAAAGAAGGATAGAGGATAATTCCAGTCGATTTCTGTTGACTTAGCACATTGCGAAAAGAAGAAGGGACAGAGACCCTGCCTTTTCGATCAACCTTGTTTTCAAATGTCGACAAAAAAACCGACACAGCAGCCCCCAACATAATCTCTCACTTCCTTGAGACGAAGCATCGAATAGCCCAACGCCCATGGGTGAAATATGGAATTCTATGGAGGATATATGGAATTTTATGGTTCTGCAATGGGATTTTATCCAAATTGACAGATAATTTCTTTTCCCTTGAAGAATTCAACCTTAACTTTTGGTCAAAAAGTTAAAAATCCAGCAAAGAAATAAAAATTAAACGATTTTATGAGAGCTAGATGGTCTATAAGCCGGGTTCTGTCCTTCTATCCACTTTAATGTAGGTAGAATAGATGACCATTCCTCTGGGACGACTATCACTAACCGCCTCTCGCGACCTACCCGAATGACAATGCGGAAACGCATCTATTAGTAATACTAACGCGCCACTCCTATTTGGTCTTGCTCCCGATGGGGTTTACCATGCCAGACACATTACTGCATCTGCGGTGCGCTCTTACCACACCCTTTCACCCTTACCTGTAATTAACTAATGCAGGCGGTTTACTTTCTGCGGCACTTTCCCTAGGGTCACCCCCGCCGGGTATTACCCGGCATCGTGTTTCCGTGGAGCCCGGACTTTCCTCCAGCCATGAACCAAAAGGTTTGGCCAGCGATCATCCGACCATCTAGCCGTCTTGTAATTAAATGGAGAGGTTGACGCCGTCAATAATTTTTAGACTGAGAACCATTAATGAGTTTGGAAAAATCGAGTTCTTATTTAAATTTGAAATCGATACGGCCACTCATTTTATGTCTGCTATAAGTCGTTCCAACATGCACGATGTTTCATTATCAAAAACTCCAGATACATTCTTAGGAACCCAGTGCCTTTGAAACGCTGTAACAACAGATTTTGAATTTGAGTCACAAATTCCCGAAGCCTCAATATTATACCCCAACCTTTTAAGTTTACTCTGCCAATCCACAATTGAATTAGAATTACAAAGCAATGGAAACTTTTTCTCACGTGGCCAGTAACCAACTCCAGAGGCGGCTAAGCGACGCCAATCAAAAAGCTCGCCTGGATCACGCTTCCTTCCAGGTGATACGTCTGAATGTCCTAAGACTCTCCTCTGAGGAATGTTGTGTCGTTGGAGTATTCCTCCACATAGATGGATTAGCGATAACATTTGTTTTTCAGGAAAAGGCTGATATCCGTTGTCGTGACCAGGGTTAACTAATTCAATTCCGATGGACAGGCTATTAATATCGGTTTCACCTTGCCAAAAAGAAACGCCAGCGTGCCAAGCTCTGTGCGCCTCATCGACTAGTTTATGTATACTACCCGTTTCACTAATCAAGTAATGTGAACTAACTCCCGCTGATGGATCACAGAGCCTTTGTAGCGCCTGGTCACAAGTTTTCATTCCTGTGTAATGTATCAACAAGAGGTTCACGGATAGGCCCGGTGCTCTTTCTCCAAAATTAGGGGATGCATAATTTACAACCTCCATTGCGCCGTTATCCCTTACTTATTGGTTCTCTAGCTCCAATTTTTTTTCCTCTAATTCCAACCATCTTTGCTCCGCAAGTTTCAAGTCGTTGACGTTTTTTTCCAATTCAAGCGATACTATATCATAACGCTTTCTATCTCTCTGGAATAGATTTGAGATCGACAGCTCACTTGTTAACGAATCAATTTGTCCCTGCATTATCTCCATTCTACCTGGAAGGTCATCAAGCTCTCGTTGGTCCTTGTACGAAAGTTTGCCTCCTTTTTTTGACATTTTCTTTTTTGGAGGTTCTTTCTTCATGTCTTGCCTTTTCGTAAAGACAATTGATGGCACTCTTGTTCTTTGATCGAGGTAAGTTGAATATCCACCCGGGTATTCTTCCACTAAACCATCACCCTCAATAGCAATTGTAGATGTCGCAACCTTGTCTAAAAATTCCCTATCGTGGCTCACAAGGATTACTGTTCCATTGTAGTTTGCTAATACTTCTTCTAGCACTTCTAATGTCTCAACATCTAAGTCATTCGTAGGTTCATCTAATACCAACAAGTTATGTTCCTGTGAAAAGAGCCTGGCGAGTAGGAGACGATTTCGCTCTCCGCCTGATAAGGTTTCAACTCGGCTAGTCAACTGTTTTTCATCAAACAAAAAATCCCTCATGTAAGCTGCGACGTGCTTGGATCGACCATTTATCTCTACTCTATCACCGCCATTGGGGCAGAGTGTTTGCCAAACTGTGGTTTCTTTTTCGAGTGTTTCTCTATTTTGATCAAAATATACATGTTCAACGCCAACCCCCCACTTAACTTTACCAGAGTCTGGTTTTTCATCACCAAGCAACATGCGTACAAGGGTAGTTTTTCCAACACCATTTCTGCCAATCAATCCAACTCGCTCGCCCCGACAAATTAGTGTTGAAAATCTATCTGTTATTGTTATTTGCCCCTCGTTTTCGGAATCAAATCTTTTGGTTATATTTCTCGCTTCTAGTACTAATTTCCCACTGCGCGTTGTTTCCTGCACGACCAGTTTGATTTGTTCAGGTATCTTTATTCGATCCAATTTTTTTCTACCGAGTTCGTGCAACTGTCTCACCCGACCCATATTTCTCTTTCGACGGGCAGTCAGACCTTCACGAAGCCACAATGTCTCTTGAGCAATTTTTTTATCAAGATTTTTGTTTTTTGTTATTTCGTCTTTAATTATTTTTTCAGACCAATCGACAAATTCATCAAAACCTTTTTCATGTTTTCGAACTACAGTCCTGTCAATCCAATACATACTATTGGATAAGTTTCTTAAAAATGCACGATCATGGCTCACTAATAGAAAGCCACCCTTAAAATTTTTTAGCTCAGCTTCTAGCCATTCTATAGTATGCAAATCCAAATGATTGGTAGGCTCATCAAGAAGTAAAATATCTGGCTTAGAGATAATCACTTTTGCTAACGCAGCTCTGCGTGCTTCACCTCCTGATAACGTTGCTATCTTACGGTCACCGTCTAAACGCAATTCAGATAACATGGACTCTATTCGAAAATTTGGCTGATCAAATTCTTCTTCCTTTAAACCATTTTTTACGTATTCCCATGCCGTTTGATCATATTTAAAATCAGGCTCCTGTGATAAATACTTAACTACTGTTCCAGGCTTGATGAAACGATCCCCACGATCAAGTTCCAAGGCACCGGATAACGCCTTTAAAAGTGTTGATTTTCCGGATCCATTTCTTCCAACTAAACAGGTTTTATCAGTTCTGGAAATATAGATATTCGCTTTTTGGAAAATGAGTCTCGAGCCCAGCTCAATTGCTGCATCCCGCAAAGCTAAGAGGGGCACAGTTTTATTTAATGATCGAACTGACATAGTGTATTTGTAATACTATAGAATTCACCGGAACCTAATCCTTGCCCATTCAGAGGTCAGCCAACATTAGGGCTATATGTTCCTCTCCCTACAGCACAGAGTTTTCCATCATCATCGTGAACATCCACATCTACAACCGCTACTGAGCGACCAAGCCGACGGGTACTAGCGGTAGCCGTAAGCGATGTGTTGGTTCCAGGTCGTAAAAAATCAACTCTGAAGTTAATGGTTGGAACTCCACCTCCAACTTTCATAACCAGCGCATAATCTCCAGCAATATCAATTAGCGCAGCAATAGCACCTCCATGGTACTGCCCTGTCCCACGTCGGCGCTCAAATTCAGGTCGCATAGGCATTCTAATTACTATCTTATTTTCTTCTAAATTCATTGAGATCACTTCGAGTTTCATAAACCCGATGTAAGGCGAGTCATCTAATAGTTTTTGAACCTGCTCTTTATCTAATGGTTCTGCCATAAAGTATTTCCTTTTCTACTGAAGTCCCTAGGGGTTGATTACAACTTTTCCGAAAACTTCTCTTTCCTCAAGCAATCGAATACCTTCCCCAGTTTCCGTTAAAGGGAGTTTTTTATCAATAACAGGTTCCATTTTCCCATCTCTAATGTACTTCATAAGCTGTTCTAAATCGTCTCGTTCCCAGCTATTGGATCCCAATAATTTTAGCTCAAAAGTCCAAATGAATCTAATATCTGTTTTAGGATCGAAGCCAGCGGTTGCACCACAAGTTAAAAGCCTTCCACCTCGCTTTAAACTGCGAAGCGATGGCACCCATGTATCACCTCCGGTGAAGTTAACGACCATAGTGACCCCGCCTTCAAACCCCCTTCGTCCAGGTTTTCCATATAATTCATAAACTCCCTTATGAAATTCATTGTTCATATAAGTCATTGCATGATCTGCTCCAAGACTTTTCAATTTTTCCATTTTACTGTCGGAACTCGCGCAAACTACGACTTCTGCTCCAGCCATTTTTGCCAATAGCAAAGCTCCAGTGCCAACACCTCCCGAGGCACCTAAAATTAATATTTTGTCATCGCTTGTTACCTGACCAATTGTCATCATCATCCGGTGAGCGGTCCCATAAGCAACCGGCAAGCTGGATGCTTGGTCAAATGATACGCCGTCAGGGATACGTACCAATTGATGTTCTTTAACACGGCAATATTCTGCTAAACCACCGTGTATTGTTTCTCCAACTAATCCACCCTCGACGCGATTTCTTGGATCAATTAAGACTCGCTCACCAATCTTCCAACCAGAGACATTTGCTCCTATCTCTGCTATTTCGCCAGCCACATCTAAACCACAAATCATTGGCATACTGATTTTTATGCCCGGCATTCCATTTCTAGTGAAGATATCATGATAGTTTAGAGAGGTTGATTTAACGCGAACGACAACATCATCTTTGGCACATTCTGGATCCGGAAAATTTTCAACATATTCAAGAGCGTCAACACCCCCATGACCATTCAAGATAATTGCTCTCATTTCGAAAAACCTCTCATCATATAAAAATTAAATAATAGAAAAAATCTAGTTCACTACTTTTTTGGTTTGGAGACCTAACAGGTCATATAACCTCTTGCTTATTATCTTTTCATAGCGCTCTCCGCACGCGCTACGAGGCTTTTTCGGTCTATTTTGTTTGTTCCTGTGAGGGGCAACTTTTCCACAAAACTTACAACTCTGGGATGCTGATATGCCGGGCCATTTGCAAGTGCATACTGCTTAATACCATCCTCGCTCAGATTTGAACCTTCCCTCGTTACTACAAAAGCGACAGGCTTAAATCCCTTGATTTGATCAGTGACTGGCACTACACACGCTTGCTCTATTTCGGAGTGACGTTCAAGCATCTTTTCTACCTCGGATGGATAAATATTTTCGCCTCCACAATTAAACATATCGTCGACTCTTCCAACAAAGTAGTGGAATCCATTTTCATCACTTCGCATTATGTCGCCCGTTTTATACCAACCATCCTCACTAAACGCCTCTTTCGTCTTTTCGGGGAGTTTATTATAACCTGGCATTACAGCCGGATTTTTACAGTGCAACTCTCCATACTGAGCATTGACATTATTGCCATCTACAAGCCGGGCTATATTAGCTATAGGGTACCCTACAGAAATATTGGGTTGAGCAAGACCTTCTGGATGCTGACCATAAACGACCGGGCCTGCCTCAGTTGTTCCGTACCCATTCGTGATTTTTGCATTCGGTAAAGTTCTTTTTATGTCTCGTACAAGCTGCTCACTTACCGGGGCAGATCCCATTCTCACAATGCGAACGGAAGAGAGGTTGGTTGTGCTCAGAAGATCACCCTCTCTAACAACCATCGCCATCATGGCGGCAACGGATGTTAACCAGGTGACTTTATATTTCTCGATCGCAGAAATATACTCTTTTGCATCAAATTGGGGTAACAAAACTATTCCTAGATGACCTGCAAAAGCAACCTTGCAAATCGCGAGGCCATTCATATGATATAAAGGGGCGGCAACTAACATTCTATGGTCTGATTCTGGTTTTTGTTTGAGGCGCATTTCAATGACCCAGAGATGTCCTTTATGAGTTAACGGAACACCTTTTGGACGACCAGTGGATCCAGAGGTGTACAAGAACATCGCAACCTCGTCATCAGCAGGTCTAATAGTTTCATAATGACCATAATCTAGAAAGTCGCAAAATTCGTTACTGCCATTTGTATCAAAAACAATGAACTTATACCCAACAGGTATTTGGTGCCGACGGGCATCATCGGCAAAAATAAGCTTGCAATCTGCGTCGGATAAAATGAACTCAATAGTTTCGATTGGAAATTTATGATTTATGGGAACTGCAACCATCCCAGCTCTCATTATGCCTAAATAAGTAATCAGGAATTCAAGGCTATTCGCCGCAAGAATAGCTATCTTATCGCCACTCTCAAGCCGCAATTTATCAAGACCACGCGCTACAGCCATTGCCATTTCATCAATGTTTTGATGAGTATATTCTCTCGGTTCACCACTCCTACTTAAATCAACTAAAGCTAATTTCGATGGATCAGCGGTTCGATCTACTAAATCGCCTAAATTAAATAAATTATTCATAAAATAACTTTTGATAAGAATTTCATTGTTCAAATTGCCTAACATTTTAATAAAAGCAATTAAAGAGGTATTTAAGTTGAAAACAAATCCAAGATTATTTTCTATCCTAAAACGCTAAGAAATGTTTACAATTTAGTTCCAAAATTTCCAATATTTTAAGAGTATTAATTTTAGAGTCCGCAAGATGAAGGTTAAAAGAACCCAAGTAGGAATAATAGGGGCTGGGCCGGCAGGTCTAACATTAGCTCGCTTATTATTTGAAAGCGGTATAAGCACAGTTATTCTAGAAGCAAAAGATAGAGAATATGTAGAAAATCGAATACGCGCAGGCGTCTTAGAACAAGGAAGCGTTGAACTCTTAGGGCGAGCAAAATCCGATGCTCGGTTGCAATCTAATGCCCAAATTCATAAAGGGATTGAAATAAGTTTGAACGGTGATCGCTGTAGGGTTAACCTTGAAAGACTTTCTGGAGGAAAACACGTAACCGTCTATGGGCAAACCGAAATTACTATAGATTTGATAGGGGTTCATACTAAGCTTGGTGGCGAAATAATCTTTGAAGCTTCAAACGTCATGCCCAGAGATTTTGAAACGAAAACTCCTGTTATTCAATATGAGAGCAACGGTGATTTAACCGAACTACAATGCGACTTCATCGCAGGCTGTGATGGGTTTCATGGGATATCCCGATCATCCATACCACCCAGCAAACTTAAATTCTTTGAACGCCTCTATCCATATTCTTGGTTGGGTATATTAGCTGAAGCTCCACCCCCAAGTAAGGAGCTTATTTATGCTAGCCATGAAAGAGGTTTTGCCCTCTATAGCATGCGGCCACCAACAAGATCGCGCTTATATTTGCAATGCGAGAATAATACAACTCTCGATAACTGGCCCAATGAGGTTATCTGGAATGAGCTGCGATGCAGGTTAGGAGTAAAAGATGCCAATTTAATACAGGAAGGAGAAATCATTGAAAAAGGGGTAACACCAATGCGCAGTTTTGTCACAGAACCGATGCAATATGGAAATCTATTTCTGGCCGGCGATGCTGCTCATATCGTTCCGCCCACTGGCGCTAAAGGACTTAATCTCGCTTTATCTGATATATTTTACCTGTCAAATGCATTTACATCGTTTTACGATACGGGCTCAACAAAAGAACTTAAAAGTTACTCTAAAACCGCCTTGTCTCGCATTTGGAAAACAGAGAGATTTAGCTGGTGGATGACATCAATGCTTCATAAAGCAAGTGAAACAGATAATTTCGAGAACAGAATTAGATTAGCAGAATTAGATTATCTTCTTTCTTCAGAGGCAGCATTGTCGTCTCTAGCTGAAAATTATACCGGTCTTCCGTATTAGGATATAAAACTCTATTTTGTTTTTAGAGACTGAAAAACATTCCAAAGTTTACGCGCAAAAGTTTTATCAATGTCTACTGACAGATCAAAAATATCAAATGTCGCAAAATAGTATTTCATGACGATAGACTAAATGAAGATGTTGCAGGATCCCAGACTACGTTCACTGAAGCATATCTACCATTACGACTTTTCAATAATTCTAATTTCCACATTGGACGCCAATCGTTAGAAGGTAGAGGTTTAACACCCCAACGACTTTCTGGAATAGAACTTGTTGTTTCCATAATATTGGCACATGACCTCAGAACAAATCCCGTGACACCACTACTTTCTGCTGCGAGTTGCAATCTTCTCCAAACTATCGACCCACGATTATTAAACTGTGGCTTGGCATGGGCAAGCTCAATGACTACCGCAGCAAGTTCAGAGCACTTGAGGCACTCTTCCATAACCCAATATTGGTCCATTTCTGATAAAACATTCGCTTGAATAAGTTGATTAGGGTCAAAGCCCAACCAATATAATCCTGTAGCAGACAACTGACTATTTAATACTTTTTTTTTGCCAGAGCACCACAGCACTCTCTTGTTGTAATTAGTTACATTTAAAATTCGGACTAACAATGCAACCACAAACCCAAGCGACGACGCGTCCTTTGCATCCGTACTTCCTGTGTTAATAATTTCGTGCACTCGACCTAAGCGCAGACCTTTGCCACCAAGGCAATTATCTAGTTTTTCAACACCAGTAGATACTGCAGCGCGTTCTTTATTGCTATAGCCTCGCTCTATACGACGAATTTGTTGCCGCAATTGCTCGATACATACATCTTGGTTAGAAATTTCTCAGTCCTCAAAAAATATAAATGTTCTTCTTTTGTTCTAAACCAACTAAAGATAAAAATAAATATTTTTTGGAAAGATTTTTATTTCCTACCAGACAGTTTTGAACTCTTTGAAGGGGGTTTTAATTCTTTTTATGTCCTGAAGGATTTCTTTTGGTATCTGAGGTCTAACATCCGTCGATGCGCTAGCATAGACCATGTCAACACACCCTTCATAACGTTCATTGACAACGTTATAAAGCTCATCATAGCGACCGATCGCGGCAAATAAATGGAGCAGATCATCAGGTATTTGCGCAGCAATTTCATCCCATCGTCCATCTTTGGTCATCTGGTTTAGCTTTCGTCCAAGATCACCATAACCATGGTGCTCAAACACAGGCCAATAACTTGGCGTGGAACCATAAAAAGCAATCCTGTATCTTAGCCACTCAACTGCTTTATTGACTTCCTCATCATCAGCTCCCGTAATTAAAAACCCTCCGCCAGTAACCTGGAAATTTTCTCTCTTTGTTGACGATGCTGCTAGCCCCTCTTCAATGCGTTTCATGGCAACATTCTCGAGGTATGAGCGAGTACAAAATGGGTGTAGTCGCACACCGTCGCAAATCTCTCCAGCTAACCTAAGCGTGTGGGGTCCGACAGCAGCGATAGTTATAGGCACAGGCCCAAAATGTTCTGATTCGGGAACAAAATTAGGTGTCATCAAAGTAAATGTATAATGCTCACCCCGAAAATCTAACTTTTCACCTAATTCCCAATGCCTCCAAATAGCCCTTAATGATTTTACATACTCTCTCAGCCGAGGAGCTGGCGCCGACCATGGTGTTGAGAAACGTTTTTCGTTATGAGGCTTAATCTGCGGTCCAATTCCCAACACAAACCTACCTTTTGATGCTTTCTGTAAATCCCAACAGGTATTTGCAACGACCATTGGGGATCTTGGAAATGCAATAGCGACAGCCGTTCCTAAACTTATTTTTTTTGTGCTAACTGCAGCCACAGCAAGCGGCAGAAAAGGCTCGTACCTGTTCTCCATTGTTGCCAACATATCGAAACCCACATTCTCGGCAGCCAGGGCAGCAGAAGGGACACAGTTAAGGTTTTCCTGCGGAAGCGTGGTCATTACTTGCATCTTTATTACCTCTATTTTCTAGGGAGGAGTTGGTCTTAAGATTTCATTGCCTATTAATTATATTCAGCAGCTTATACTCTAACACACACCATACGGAGCAATCTGGACTTGAGCGCGTATAGGATGCAGACATTTCTAGCCCCAAAAATAAAAAGAGAACAGAGAGAAATACAAATAAACAAATACAAGACACACTAAAGCGCAGGAGAGTTTTCTTCATAACTAATTTTCAAAAATTGTAGGAAAAATTGCAATCCTAAAGGACTTTAAAAAGTTTTCTTTTCAACGAGCGTTCTTAATTTTTTAACTAAAAATTTGAAACCGATAGATCGGCGTCACCAAAAAACATTTTCTTTACTACTAATTTCCGTAACTTCACCATCACGACAAGTCAATAATATATCTATAAACTGACCAAACAAACCAGATGTCACAACTCCAGGAACTTCCGACAATTTAGAGTCCAAGGCAGCAGTATTCTCTTCATCTTTTATGAGACAGTCATAAATTACATTGTTTGAGTCTGTTTTGATTATATTGCCCGTAGCCTCTTTTCGAAGTCGAACGCTCTTGAAAAGTGGCTCAATAGCAGCTGCACTCCACTCATGCCCATAATCTATAATTTCTACGGGCAGAGGGAAAGCACCTAACCAAGTGACTTGCTTACTTTCATCTGCCAAATAAATACGCTTTCTAGCTCTGTAGGCTACTATTTTTTCCCAAAGTAATGCACCTCCACCACCTTTTATCATTGAAAGGTTTCTATCCACCTCATCCGCACCATCTATGCAGATATCTAGCTCTAAATATTTATCAGGAGCCACAACGTTCATGCGATTATCTCGAGCTTTCTTGGCACTGATTTTAGAAGTAGCAACGATTTTTAGACTGCTGAACAGGTTTTCAAGCTTACTCAGCTCCAAAATAAATATGTCAATTGTCGATCCAGTACCCAACCCCAGAACCATGCCTTTTTCCAAGTATTTGATCGCAGCCTTCGCCAGTAGGGATTTTTGTTTGTCTTGATCTCTCTGATACATATTTACTCGCCACAAAAGTTTTAATTATTTATATCAAAATAAAGTCGCAATATTTCAGTATTTAACAGACAAACACGATTTGATGATTGAGCCTAAATCACCGTAGCTCTTCTTCTATAATTTTAATTTGCAACGCGAGATACTTAGAATAAATCCTGCATTGGGCTAAACTCCCTGCCATAAACCATAATCCTTTTTGCGGAGTAGCTTTCCACATATTAGCCATTTCCCCATCTTCACCTATGCCCCATATGTTGCCAACCTTCTTAGCAACTTTATCACCTAGTAGTCGCGAGACTAATTCTGTTTGACTGTAATAACCAGTTGCTAAGACTAACAAATCCATCTTTTCAACATTTCCATTTTTCATCAAAATTCCGGTATCAACAAACCTTTGAATATCGTCAAACTGAATCAATTGAATTTTTCCATCAATTATAAGTTGAGAGCAACCGGCATCAAGATAATATCCGCCACCTCGCCGTCTATATTTCATCTGATGACCGGTGAAATCTTCTCCCAAATCATATTTAAAACCTCGTGTTTTTAACCCTGCAATGAGTTCCTTATCAAATTCTGCCATTTTTTTAACGGCTAGCTGATATCCCTCTACAATCAATGGGTAGGTAGCGGCTGAAGCTATCAGATCACTATCTTCTAGCGATGCACCCTCATCATAAAGCGCATAGTTAAGCTTGGCACTAGGGTCTATGCTAACAACTGTAGACGAACCACGTTGGATCATACTGGTATGGACACCATTGCTATGTAAATCCTGAGCGACGTCGTGCCCGCTGTTCCCGGTACCCAGAACTGCTGCTCGTTTACCCGTCCACTCCGCACCATTTGAAAAACCCTCGGAGTGCAATACTTCCCCCCTAAAGTCACACAACCCTTCTAACTTTGGCTTGTAGGGAATACCGCTAACGCCATTTGCAAAAATAATATGTTTGGGTTTCAGAATTCTCTCAGAATTATTATTTTCCCTAACAGTTGCGACCCATTGATTTAAGCGTCCATCATAATTGGCATTGATAAGTTCGGTTCCGGTCCAACAATTGACGTGCATAACGTCTGCATACAACTCAAACCAGTTTGCCAGCATATCTTTTGGGATATATTTTGGCCAAGTGGGAGGAAACGGTAGATAGGGTAAATGATTAACATGAATCTGGTTGTGCAAGGCCAGAGAATGGTAACGCTTTCTCCAATTATCGCCAATTCGGTCGTGTTTATCTATCACAAGGGTTTCTATTTCTAACTGACCGAGCCTCGCAGCCACCGCCAATCCGGCTTGTCCACCACCAACCACTAAAACAGCCGGCTCTCTATCAGAAAATTTTATGGACTCTTGCCTTTTATCTAACCAATTTGAGCCACCGAAATTCCTAGAATAGGCTTCCCCAG
>NZGS01000059.1 GCA_002690995.1 Rhodospirillaceae bacterium | reverse complement strand
CATATGTGGTCTCCGCATATACCGGCAGTTCATATGAACACACGACACATTGCAACAACACGGTCATGGTTTGGTGGTGGAGCTGATCTCACACCCATGATTATTAATACAGAGGACAAAGAATTATTCCACACGGCGTTTCGGTCTGCTTGCAACAAACATGATGATACATACTATGCACGTTTTAAGGAATGGTGCGATGACTACTTTTATCTAAAACATAGGAACGAACCGAGAGGCGTAGGCGGTATCTTCTATGATCAATTAGCAAATAATTTTGAGGCCGACTTCAACTTTACGAAAGAAGTTGGGTCGACCTTTGCCAACATATATCCAACAATAGTAAAACGGCATATGAACAAAACATGGACTAAAAAAGAGAGACAAGCACAACTAGTTAAGCGAGGGCGCTACGTAGAATTTAATTTACT
Organism: Rhodospirillaceae bacterium; assembly: GCA_002690995.1. GTDB lineage: Bacteria > Pseudomonadota > Alphaproteobacteria > Thalassobaculales > Thalassobaculaceae. Next base: position 29,772 of record NZGS01000059.1, on the reverse strand, counting down.
TTATGACAGAGGAACGCTTTTTGGATTACAGACGGGAGGTAATGTCGAGGCAATCCTGATGAGCCTGCCCCCTGCAGTTGCCTGGCCAAGTTTGATATAATTTATCAGCTTTTGTTCCAGTTAACACAAAACCAAGACTAGGTTCAAATGGAACAGTTAAGAATTAAATTCTAAGATAGCGGGGCCTAATTCATTAAAATAAGCTTTTATCAAGGAATTTTGTGTCGCAAAATCGACACCATTCCAAGAGCCTGTAGTAATTATATCACCTGATCGAAGCCCTCTTGCCTGAATGTACGAAGAGCGATTTGACATGTGATTTGCTAATTCGGCAATTAAACTCAAAGGATCCCCCCCTGGAAAGCCTGCATCTGCGACCATCTCTTTTTGATCGATAACTAAATGCCCTTCAAGACCTTTTATTTGTTGTTCATCAAAGAATTCAATCTCGTCTCCTATGATAAGCGCCTGGTTACTCTGATTATCAGCTAACGCCCAAAGCGGATTTGCTACTGGCCAGCTATCGAAACGTGTTTCTACAGCTTCTATAGCTACCGTTACGGTTTTTATCGAGTTCTTAATATCATCTCTCGAATATGTCATTTCCATATTCGGCAGGTCATTACCGAGCCTAAAGGCTATCTCACATTCTATACCCTTTAGTCTGTTGGAATTTGGCAATTTGGCCGGTGATTTAAATACTCGATCTACCGTTATTGGAGCACAGGTGATAGTCATTTCACCTGATCCAGGGCCTACCTTCCAAGCTGCGATTTCTCTGCCCCTTTTTTTTAAAACGGCGTCTTGTATTAAAAATGCTTCCTCAATACTTTTTGGGGCTGAGAGATTTGGGAATTCTTTCAACACAGTGTTTGCATTTTCTGCATCGATAAGCGCATCTGCCGCTATAGATATCCTATCCATTGCCTGATTTTTCCTCCTCATTTTCGATAAAACTTCTTGCCCAGTTTATGCAACTCAAGTGGTTAGGTTCAAAGTTGTTAGCTATCCACCAACTTTCTGTCGCAGTCAGTGTTTTACCTATTGCTAAGCCAGGAGATACTCCGAGTGATACTATGTCACTTCCTGTGATTGGAAATATTGGGTGTTTCCAATCCCTACTTATTTCCAAAGCATGTTTATAAATATTGACTATAGCTTCGTCCAAAGCTGATTTAACCATCAGCAAGTCTAATGTCTGCCTTACTCCATAACTATAAAAAAGTAATTTTATAGACTTTGAATCTGCATTGGCTGAAATTTTGGTTCCATTTAGAAAAGCAAGTTGAGAAGAAACTTTATTTGGCAATTTCAATTTAAAAGCTAAAATCTCAGGCTTGATGCCAAATGCTGTCACCAGTCTCAAAACTGGATCCGCTTTTTCTCGTTCCAAAGTGAGTAGAGCCTTCAGTTCAGTCAGTCTGACATCTGCGGAAAATAATTGTTCCAATATCGAACCATCTTGCATGAGCCCTAGCGTGTCACAAACATTTTTGGATGTAAGAATTTTAAATAGCTCCTCGCGTATTCTTTCGCCAGATAAACTGCTAACCAAACTAGCATTTTTTTTACATGCTTCTAGTGATTTTGGCTCTACTGAACCACAGCCAAAGTAGGCGTTAAATCTATAAAACCTTAAAATTCGCAGAGCATCCTCTTGTATGCGTTGGGATGGACAGCCAACAAAGATAACACGGCCATCTAAAATATCCTGTTTGCAATTCAGAGGATCAATGATTTTACCAAATTGATCCATCAATAAGGTATTTATAGTAAAATCTCGTCTTTTTGCATCCTCTTGCCAGCAGTCTGTGTACTGCACCACTGCATGTCGGCCATCAGTCTTTATATCCCTGCGCAGGGTCGTTATCTCAAATCGTACTCCACTCAAAAAGGCCGTCACGGTACCATGCGACAGTCCTGTAGCTTTAACGTTTATTCCTGAGTCCTCAAGTAAACCTATAACTTCTTCCGGTCTGTGCTTGGTTGCCACATCCATATCAGAGATAGGCAGCTTTAGAATAGTATTTCTCACACAACCGCCAACAAAGCGAGCTGAATCTAAAGGTTTATTAAGAACATTCATTAGCGTATTCGCTGGTTCTTCTATCCACCACTCGGCAGGAGCTTTACGAGTCATTTCTGCTCGTTTCGTCAGCTGCCAGAATAAGCTCTGCTAAATTAACCAGCATACCCGCTGTCGCTCCCCAAATATAATACTTTGGGTGCGGAAAAACATAAAAATGTCTCATGGTGTTTTGCCACTCCCGACTATGCCTTTCATGATTTTTACGATCGAGAACAAAAGAGATTGGGACCTCAAAGACATCAGCCACTTCTTTTCGATCAACATTGAGCTCGAATGGTGGTTTGATTAAACCAACAATTGGCTTAACACTGAACCCTGTTCTCGTTTCGTATTTAGGAAGCTCTCCAATCACTTCGACTGCGTCTCGCTTTAATCCAATTTCCTCTTCAGTCTCTCGGAGCGCCGTGTCTCTCATATTTAAATCTGATTTTTCATGTCGTCCACCAGGGAAACTTACCTGCCCTGCATGATGATTTAAATCATCAGATCTTCTGGTGAGTAAAATTGTTGGCTCTTGGTCTCTACCTATTACTGGGATTAAAACAGCCGCTGGTTTTGATACTTCGGGGATAGACATCCCCGGGTTGAGATTATGATCTCCTAGAATATCCTGCTGATCTCGATTGGCATTTTGACGTAAAGCTTTCGAAAATATATTTCTAAAATCATCTAAAGATAAGACTAGCCGTCTATCGTTCCCAGAGGAAAAAATGTCTCCTTGCTCCATATTCCTAAAACCTTCTGACCTTCAGTTTCATTCTCAATAGCCATATCTACTAATTGATAGTAGACAGACCTTGTTAGCCTTGCTTCAAGTCCATCCCTTACTAATATATACGGTCTTGGTTCTCCTGTTGAAGGGTCGAGTTGGATTCTTAGAGGGTTGTCAGGTCCACAAACGACAATCTCATCTAAATTGGTTCGAAAAACAAACGTGTCTATACTTTCCCTGCAGTCCTTTTCAAGGTTGACCTCGACTGCTAGAAATGGTGCGTCTTCAACCTCTATAGTTCCCCGCTCCACTGGCGTCACCAGCCAGTATATGCCGTTTCTATCTTTGCTTAACACACTTGCAAATAGTTTTACCAAGGCAACCCTATTAATGGGCGTCCCTTGATAATACCACGTACCATCCATCGATATCTTCATGTTAAAATCTTGAACGGCCGGTTCGTTACAGTCAGATACTTTATCGTCTAACTGTTTTTCTAATTGATAGAGTTTACTAGTTTTCTCAGACAAAAAAGCCTCACTCTAACTTTTACTGCGATATAGCTGTAATGCGCTGACATGTTGGTGAATTCAAAACACAAAACCAGCTCGCTTGTTTACGTTCACCTTTGATTACTTTTACACAAAAGCTAAGTTTATATTGTATTAATTCAACTATGGGATTCTCTCTATACGCAAAACGTTTGTCGATCCTGACTTTCCCATCGGCACACCAGCTGTAATTACAATATGATCCCCTGAACTTGCAAAGCCTTGAGTCTCAGCTATGTCAACAGCACGCTTCACAACGGTGGAAAACCTTTCTTCTTGATCAATATGTACCGAATGTATCCCCCAAGCAATTGCCATTCGTCGTGCTGTCGAAAGGCTGGAGGTTACGCATAAAATTGGGACCGTAGGACGTTCTCTGGCAGCTCTAAGAGTGGTTGATCCCGAGGTGGTGTAGGTGACAATACAATTCGCATTCACAGTTTCGGCAACTTGCCTTGCAGCTAATGTGATTGCGTCGGAAACAGTTGGTTCAACAACATTCTGTTTAGAAGTTGTCGAGGCTTGATAAGCTTCATCTCCCTCCGCCTCCAAGATTATTCGGTTCATCATATCAACTGACTCTATGGGATACTCTCCAGCGGCCGTCTCGGCAGAAAGCATAACGGCATCGGCAGAGTCGTACACAGCCGTTGCGACGTCAGAAGCTTCGGCTCGTGTAGGAGACGGCGAATGAACCATTGAGTCTAACATTTGTGTAGCAACTACAACAGGTTTACCCCATTTTCTGCAGAGCTTAACAATCTTTTTTTGCAAGCCCGGTACTTTTTCAGGAGGGAGTTCAACACCAAGATCGCCACGGGCCACCATAACCGCATCCGTCAAAGTCATTAATTCTTCTAAGTGATCAATAGCCGCAGGTTTTTCTAATTTTATAAGAACTGCTGCACGATCCGCAATTAATTTCCTCGCCTCTTTAACATCACTCGGCCGTTGAACAAATGATAAGGCTATCCAATCACACCCTAAACCCAGGGCAAACTCAAGATCTGATTTATCTTTTTCGCTTAGAGCAGATAATCCGAGTGTAACACCAGGCACATTTACGCCTTTTCTGGCAGATAACCGCCCTCCCGTAACGACTTTTGTATCAATCACAGATTTGCTTACTTTCTGCACCCGCAACCTGATTCTTCCGTCATCCAGAAGGAGCTCCATGTCCGCTTCCGCCGCATCAAAAATCTCCGTATGTGGAAGCTGAACGCGGCTTTTGGACCCTAGCTGTTCTTTCAAATCCAGGCTAAAATTTTCGCCAGGAGCTAATTCTATTGCCCCATCTTTAAATTCTCCAATCCGCAATTTTGGGCCTTGTAGATCTGCCATAATAGCGACGGGGCGGTCTAATTCCTTCTCCAGTTCGCGGATAGCAGTCACCCGTGATTTTTTATCAGAATGTTCACCATGACTAAAATTTAGCCTAAATACGTCTACACCGGCCATTATTAGTGCGCGAATTTGTCGTTTAGTTCTGGTTGAAGGCCCCAGTGTAGCAACTATTTTCGTATTTCTATATCTGCGCATCAACTACCCTCAAAAGTGTCGACTCAACACTACACGCATTTTGCACTATTTACAAAAGCCTTCCTTTGGCAACGATCAACTAGAGCATTAGTTTTCAACTAAAGTTATGATGTACGATATTTACTAGGTACCTAATCGAGAAGACTCTGAAATTTATCAAGAGTTTTGAAGACGATGTCTTTATCTTCCGATGGCAGGGCAAAAAGAGCTCTATCGATACCTGCCTTTCTATAACTATCTAACACCTCTGGCTTTGGCGACGCACCGAATACACTTATGGAGAGGCTATTGATATCTCGTCCCACTTCATCTGCCATATTCTTGAGACGGTTGGCGCTTTCCATAGGATCAAATCCTCCTCTTCCTCTGGGGAACCAACCATCACAATAATCAACGACGCGTTTTAATGTATAGTCGGTTTCTCCACCCATGAGTATTGGAGGGTGGGGTTTCTGATGCGGTTTAGGATAAGCCCAACTTTTTTCAAATTTGACAAAATCACCTGAAAACTCTGCCTCCTCGTCCGTCCACAACGACTTCATGGCCAGCACACGTTCTCTCATCATTGCGAAACGACGGTTGTATTTAACTCCATGGTCTTCCATCTCCTCAATATTCCATCCCCCCCCTAGGCCCAGAACAAATCTACCCTTTGACATAAGGTCTAAACTAGCAACTGACTTTGCTGTAACAATGGCCTCTCTCTGAGGAAGCAAACAGATTCCTGTACCCACTTTGAGTCGTTCGGTAGCAGCAGCAGCAAAACCTAGCGATATAAATGGGTCAAGAGTATGAGAATATTGGCGCGGTAAATCACCACCTCCTGGAAAAGGAGACTGTCGGCTTGTGGGTATATGAGTGTGCTCTGGCACAAACAAAGACTCGTAGTTGCGAGCCTCCAATTCTTTCGCCAATTCAGCTATGTCTACACTATAGTCTGTGTCAAAAATAAATACGCCAATGTCCATACGATCTCTCTCTTTCTAATCTTTAAGCCTTGCTAAAAGTTATTCTGCAAAACAATTAGTCCCTAAACCAAGAAACATACAACATAGATGTTAAAAATAGGTAGTTGTTTAATAATGTTTTATTATAATCCAATAAGTTTAAGAATTTTAAAGTGTCAAATTTAAAGGCTAGCTTTCAAGATCATGTCAAAAAAAACGACAGTTACAACGGAAAACGATATACCAATTATTGATTTAGCTCCACTATTTGGAAACGATCCACGCAGAGAGTACACCATCGCAAGCAACCTTGAACCAGCTTTTTTAGGCAAAGGGTTTTTAATTTTAATCAATCACGGGATCTCACAAGATTTAATCAAACAAACTTTCAAAGAAGCCCAACGTTTTCATAATCAATCAACAGAATTCAAGAACTCTGTGTTAATGAATTCCCATAATAATGGATATATGGGAATGGGGCGTTATAATGTCAGAACGTCCCGAGCAAGTAATCCAAATGCTAAATTAGATATGAACGAGGCGTTTTTTGTTAAGAGAGAGAGATCCGCGGATGATCCTCTAGTAAAATCGAGAACAAGGTTCGCTGGACCAAACGAGTGGCCAAAAAACTTTCCAGGTTTTAAAGAAAAAATTTTAGCGTACACAGACGCGATCGACAAATTAGCCAAGCAACTTCTTGCACCCCTTGCAATTTCACTTGATATGCCCGCCTCGACTTTCGAAAATGCGTTTTGGGAAAGCCAATTCTCTTTTAGATTATCTCATTACCCTGCAGTCAAAGACCCAATTAAAAATCAATATGGCATCGCTCCTCATACAGATTCGAATTTTCTAACGTTCCTTGCGCAAAGTGAAGCACCGGGCTTACAAATTCAAACTGATACTGACGAGTGGCTAGATGTTCCATATGTTGCTGACTCCATATTAGTAAATAGCGGTGATATGCTACACCGATGGACGAATGGTCGTTACAAATCCACGCCTCATCGCGCTCTTCCACCCGCGGAAAATTCTCGATATGCCATTCCTTTCTTTTTTGGCCCCCATCTTCATAGTCAAATCGAATGCCTATCGTCATGTAAATCACAAAATAATCCAGCCAAGTTTCCACCGATTTCTTATGGTGAGTATATGAATTGGTGGTATGACTCAAATTATAACTCAACATTGCAGCAAGATCTCTGAATTCAAAATTCGCCTTAATTAGAAACGAGGTTAAAATGTCTGAAACGGTGGCCAATATCATAGCCTCTGGTCTAGAACTTCATAATGTTGATCAAATTTTTTGTGTGCCAGGTGAAAGTTACGTAGGTCTTTCGAGCATCCTAATAAACCATAATACTATAAAGACTGTAGTCTGCAGGCACGAAGCTGGAGCAGCATTTATGGCTGCTGCAGATGGACGGCTAAGGAACCGCGCAGGTGTTGCAATGGTGAGCCGTGGTCCAGGACTTGCAAATAGCATGGTTGCTCTGCATTCCGCCTATCATGATGCGACCCCGTTGGTAGTAATAATAGGACAGGTTGAACGTAATGATTTTGGTAGACTTGCCCTTCAAGAACAAAACTACTCACTATTACTAGCTGACATTACAAAGGCAGTCTTTGAAGTTAATCAACCTGATATGGCTTCAGAGATTTTAGCAAGAGCATTTCACCTGGCAGAGAGTGGAACGCCTGGCCCTGTTGCGGTAGTAATGCCCGAAGATATTTTCGATCAAAAAACAAGGATCAATGCCGTAGGCCCTTCCGCGAAAGTCAGCGCAAGCCCGCGAACTAAAGATATTGATACTTTAGTTGATATGATATCAGCTTCTCAACGCCCACTTGTGTTGGTCGGGGGCGCGTTGTTAGCTGAGGCGGTCTCGGAAGAAAGTGTGCTATCCAAACTAAATACCTTAGCTGAAACATATGCTCTTCCAATTTGTCCAACTCACAGAAGGCCACATTTATTCGATTCTCAGCATCCCAATTATGGGGGCTACATGGGAATCCGTGTCCCAGGTCCCTTAATTGATAAAATGAAAAAAGCTGACCTTTTGATCGCATTAGGAGAAAGGCTGACGGATACTGTTAGTCAATCGTATACCTTTCCAACAGCACCTCAGTCCCAAATACCTCTAGTACATGTTTGGCCAGATGCAAATGAAGTTGGGAGAGTTTGGCACCCCATGCTAGGCATTCCAGCAAGTCCCAAAGAAGTGATAGAGGCGCTCTTGGATCGTGAAACGCCAAAGATTACAAAAGAACGCCTAAAGTGGATAGGAAAGCTGAACAAAATCCACATCCAACTTACAAATAAAACTTGGGATAGCACAACTGACGGCGTAAACTTTGCTGCTGTTGTTAGTGAAGTTGATAAACATCTATCCGATACAGCGGCGATAACGACTGATGCCGGCAATTTCGGGAGCTTTGTTCACAGATATATAAACTTTAAACAATCACACGTGTTTTTATCGTCTGTCGTCGGCGCCATGGGATCAGGCGTGCCAATGGCAATTGCTGCTGGTCTAAGACGTCCTAATGATCAAGTCGTTTGCTTCATTGGAGATGGAGGAATACTCATGATGGGTAACGAAATTGCCACGGCACGACAATATAATATCAACCCAACCATTATTATTTCTGACAATTCAATGTATGGGACTATTGGGATGCATTCTTATGTTCGTTATCCAAATCGCGCTTTTATGAATGCCACAAAACTAACTAACCCAGATTTTACAAAATGGGCGGAGTCCTTTGGTGCTGCAGGACTGACAATTTCCAATGAATACGAAATTGCGGAAAAAGTTTCAAAGGCATTTAATATTAAAGATCGTCCTGTTGTTCTACATTGTAAGACATCCGCACAGCAAATGAGTGCATGGCGACGATACGAGGGAGCTGAAAACCTACCGTGAATACATCAATCAAACCAGAAGTGCATTTATACCCTGCAACCGTTTTAAAAGAACAAATACTTAGCATCCTTTTAGCATGGGGTATGTCAGAATCAGATGCAAAGGTTACAGCCGATGTAATGGTTGAAACCGATTTGCGCGGTGTAGACTCACACGGTATCAATATGCTTCGCCAATATGAAGAAACAAAGCAACGGGGCGCCTTGAATATAAGCCCCAATACTGAAATAGTTCGAGAGCGTAAGACAACAGCTTTACTCGATGCGGATAGAGGACTTGGCCATCCTGTCTCAGTTAAAGCGATGGAGATGGCTATAGCGAAGGCTAAAATCTTCGATATCGGTACAGTCTGTGTACGTAATTCGCATCATTTTGGAGCTGCGGGTCATTACGCAGAGCTGGCAGCGGCGAAAGGAATGATTGGTGTTGTCACAACATCGACACGTGGTATATCAATGGTACCGACTCATGGTAGACAGCCGGTTTTAGGCACAAATCCTTTCGCTTTTTCTACGCCTGCCGGGAAATACCCTCCCCTGGTTTTAGATTTCGCGACCACCGTTGCGGCAGTTAATAAAGTAAAAGTTCACAACCTAAAAGAGATAAGCCTGCCAATTGGATGGGTAAATGACGCGAATGGAACATCAATAACTATTCCCAAGGACGCATTGAAAATTTTCGAAAATCGTGATAACGGAGGCTTGAACCCAATTGGCGGCATTGGGACCACATTAGGTGGACACAAGGGATATGGGCTAGCACTATTCTCTCATGTTCTAAGTGGTGTCATGCCCGGCGCATCTTTTTCCCCTGTTCGTGTGAAAAATGCTGCCACAGAAACACCAGATGATTTGGGTCACTTTTTTCAAGCTATAAACCCTGAGAGCTTCCGACCAATAGAGGATTTCAACAAAGATATAGAGCTTGTTATTGATACACTAAAAAAAGTACCCCCAGCTAATCCCAATGAACCAGTACTGCTGCCTGGCGAACCCGAACAAATATCAAAGGCAAAGCGACTTAAATCTGGTATTCCAATCAATGATAACCTTCAAACAATAATTAAAGACATTGCAAAAAAAGCTGGAGTAGACTGTTTACTTTAAACTGTGATTTAATCAGCAACGGTTTTGTAAAAGGTGAGCCATGGCTAGTATAAAACAATTTGGGATTGATTTAGGGATCTATGGATCCCTAGCCCAACCAAAGACAATTATAGAGTTAGCCAAATTCTCAGAAAAGGTGGGCTTTGAATCCATATGGCTCGCCGATCATGTTGTCTTCCCATCTGCAATTAATTCAAAGTACCCCTATAGTGCTGATGGGAGTTTTCCCGCTCCGCTTACTGAACCACTGATGGAGCCACTTGCCACGATGGGTGTACTGGTCGGTGTGACAGAAAGAATTAAAATTGGTACCGCAGTATTAATTATTCCCTATAGAAACCCAGTGTTATTATCTCGGATGCTCATCACTATGGACCAATTCTCTGAGGGAAGAATAATTCTTGGTGCTGGCGTTGGCTGGTTACAAGAAGAATTTCAAGTTATGAAAACGTACGATTTTGAAAAAAGAGGTATCGTAACGGATGAATACATCGAAATTTTTAAACGCTTATCGAAAGGGGGAGAAATAAGTTTTGATGGACAAACTTATGAGTTTCCAAAAATTTATTCGATACCCGGATCTCACCAGAAACCGCACCCACCCATCCTAATCGGCGGCATAGCAAATCCGGCGTTGCGCAGAGTAGTAAAGCATGGAGATGGCTGGCTAGCAGTAGCGATAGACAAGGAACGCATGAAGGAACGCCTCAATACACTGAAGAGGATTTGTGACGAAAATGACCGAAAGTTTGAAGACTTAGAATTAGTTTACAAAATCTTTGTTAACCCTGGCGAGCCGCGGAAAGGGCCATTTGGGGATAGAGAAATCGGTTCAGGTTCTGAGCAACAAATTATTCAGGACATACAGGCAGCTTTAGATTCTGGTTTTTCTAAAATAGTGGTTCGCTACCGAGGGGAAAGTTCGAACGAGCAGATGGTCCAAATCGAGCGATTTGCTGATACGATAATACCGAATTTATAGCAGGCGGTTGAGATCTAGTAACCTTCCCGTTCCAATCGTTTACGCATTAATTTTCTATGCCGCCTAGTAGCTTCAGCTTCTTCGCGCACACGTCGTTCGGATGGCTTTTCATAATTCCTTCGCAGCTTCATTTCTCTAAAAATACCTTCGCGCTGCATCTTTTTTTTAAGAGCTCGGAGCGCTTGATCAACGTTGTTATCACGAACAGAAACTTGCACAGAAAATAACCTCCATCAGTTGTAAATAGCCAATTAGTTTAATAAAATACCAGCTAAAAAAAAATTGGGCCTTCAAATAACACATTTTTATACTAACTAACAAATAAAATATTTAACTAACTTTACCTGTAACCACCAAAGGCCTATAAAAAACCATGGCAACCCGCGAAATAATAAGGATGGGAAACCCTATTTTGGCCACATTGGCACAGCCAATTCAACCAGATGATGTGGCCACTCTTCCTGACGTGATTCAAGATATGATTGACACAATGAGGGCCGCTAATGGTGTAGGATTAGCTGCCCCACAGATAGGTTTGAGTATGCGTCTAATAGTTTTTGAAATTCCAAGGAATAGACAAACAACCAGTGATACAAATAGTCCCCTGTCACCACAAGTGCTCATCAATCCAAAAATCACGCATTTTGATGACGAGATGGAACTCGGTTGGGAAGGCTGTCTATCAATTCCAGGTCTAAAGGGAGAGGTTCCGCGGCACTCTTCGATCACATATGATGCCATTGACGCTGAAGGAAATAGGTTAACCAGGCATGCCTGCGGCTTCCATGCTAGAGTGATCCAACACGAGATTGATCATTTGGATGGTATTTTATATCCCGAGCGGATGTTGAACCTCCGCCAGTTCGGTTTTGTAGACGAATTAGAGGAGCATTAAATGCCAATTCCACCAGACCAATTACAAGAGTTAAAAGATCAATTGCTTATGGCATCATTACCTCATATCGTTTTTGACGGCTGGAGCAAAGGTTCCCTTAACGCTGGATCGATAAGCTTAGGGAAAGAAATAGGCTACCCATATTCTCTATTTTCTGATCCCGTACAAGAGATGGTGGCTCATTTTTCCAATTGGGCCGATAGAGAAATGTTAAAAAAGCTAGACTCGATTGATCTACAGAGTCTAAAAATTCGCCAAAGAATTGCTACTTCTGTCCGATATAGACTTGAAAGTCTTGCCGATCATGAAGAAGTTGTTGCCAGATCTCTTTTTTATCTTTCGCCACGCTCTCTTTATGAGACTGTTGATTTAATATGGAGAACCGCTGGCGACACATCAGTCGATTTCAACTTTTACACCAAAAGAATGTTGTTAACGGCTGTGTTAACATCAACAACAACTTGCTGGCTGGCAGACAAATCAGAAGGGCACAATGATACATGGAACTTCCTAGATCGAAGGATCGAAGATGTTATGCAAATACCAAAATTAAACGCGTTTTTTCAATCAAACGTCGAAAAATGCTTTGGTTCGATAAGAGCAAGATTTAGCTGATATACCTGTATTGCAGTCGACTTGCGGCCTTAATCACTCAAACGCCAAATAAAAAGAAACCAAATCCATAGTAATGCAAAGTAAATCAAAAAATGCAGCATCAGCTAGTGGATCTGCTTTAACTAATGCTGCGATATTACTTACGCTAACGCTGGTTACCATGCTTTATGCCATGACCGTAACAATTGCGAATGTATCACTGCCACAAATCAAAGGGGCACTATCTGCTACCACTGACGAAATAGCCTTAATCATAACTTTCAATATAATTGCAACTGCTGTCGCTACCCCTATGACTGGCTGGCTAAGTACAAGGTTTGGGAGAAGGAATACACTCATGTGGGCAGTAATTGGTTTTACTGTCTCATCATTTCTTTGTGGGACCGCCACTTCACTTGAGCAACTTGTATTTTATAGGTTTTTGCAAGGTGCCTGTGGCGCCCCATTACCCCCCTTATGTCAGGCAATTGTCGTGGACGCATATCCAAAGGAAAAAATAGGACAAGCAAATGCTATTTTTGGGATGGGCGTTGTTCTAGGTCCTATCTTGGCTCCGACTCTTGGTGGATATCTTAGCGAGACCTATAGCTGGCGCTGGGTTTTTTATATGATGGTCCCATGCGGACTTGCTTCATTAATCGGCGTACTAATCTTCATAAGAAGTCACGTTGCTGACAAAAGAGCTGATCTAGACTGGACAGGTTTTATCTCATTAGCAGTGGCCATCGCAGCTTTTCAATTCATGCTTGATCGTGGTGAACGCCTTGACTGGCTGGATAACTGGCAAATAGTCGCTTGCGCGATTGCCGCTGTAACAGGCTTGTACATATTCATAACTCATTCTTTAACTTCTGACAGGCCGTTTTTAAATCCAAGACTCCTTCTTAAACGAAATTATGCCCTTGGATTACTTATAGCATTTATCTTTGGCCTACTAAACTTTACCCCCATTACCTTGATACCCGCACTGCTTCAAACCCTCCGGGGATACCCAGATTCAATCGTTGGTCTAATTCTTGGAATAAGAGGGACAGGAACGCTTTTCGGCTTTACCTTTATGTTTCTTGGCGGAAGCAAAATTGATCCGAGATATACCATGTTTGCAGGCTTTTTACTTCAGGGTATTTCGGGGTGGTACATGGCGCAGTTTAGTATAAATCTTACAATGTTCGACGTTTTATGGACCACTTGGGTTCAGGGGCTGGGGGTCGGTCTAATTTGGGTCCCCTTAACTATCGTTACTTTCAGCCAGTTAGACCAAAAAGATACAGCCGAAGGTTCATCAATTTTTCACCTCGTCAGAAACTTTGGCAGTAGTGTTTTTATATCCGTGAGTATTGCTATTATGATAAGGACTGGTGGAATGAATTATGCCCATTTATCACAAAGTATATCTCCGTTGAACGAGGCTCTTAACTTCCAATATTCATTATTTTCTATCTGGTCACTGGATGGGGCAGAGCGTCTAGCTGCTCTAAGCGGAGAGGTCGGACGACAGGCCGTCATGATCGGTTATATAAATGCGTTTTATGCTTTTTGCATGACGGCGTTTGCTATTTGCCCTTTTTTATTTTTAGCCAAAGTTAGGAGGTAGTCGCTTCCTAATGAACATCACACTATTTCTTTTCTTTCGGCGAGTTGTTCAAAATTTCTGTCGTTGTTGCAAGTGATTTCAAAGTAACCTCACTTACATGATGTTCGATACCTTCTGCGTCTGCTTCAGCAATATCTGGAGGAACTCCAATCGCGTGTAAAAAATCAAGAACAATTTTGTGACGTGCTCGCGACCACTCGGCAAGCTCCCTTCCTTTTGCTGTAAGGAAGATAGACCGATAGGGTTTTGATGAAACAAAACCATCCTTCTGAAGTCTTTGAATTGTTGCATTCACTGTAGGTTTACTTACGCCTAATTGTGAAGCAAGATCCACCGCGCGGGCCTCCCCGTGGATTTCTATCAAGTCAGAAATCAGCTCGATATAGTCTTCCGTTATTTCCAGACTGTGATCAGCTCTTATTCGCTCGAAAAGAGCTGCCCGTCGATGAGAGTCGTTTATATCGACAACTGGCTCTTTTCCATCAACCTGCGGTTCTTCGTTTTTATTTCCCATACTCAAGCAATCGAGGTTAGTGAGGCAGCTGTTAATAATTATCAAAATGCTATGGAAACTATTCTTCCACCACTACACTAGAGCGTAAACATTGTTCTGGCAACTTCAACTAACCAGTTGTTGACCCAGCCTTTTTAATGGCATCAAAGATCAAACAAATCGATTGGTGCCGATTTTCTAAAACTTTTGCCGGCGCAAGAAATTTGAAGGTTTCCCAATCTCCAGTCGGTATAGCACCGCCGTCTCTTAACATGCACCTTATTGACTGGCCTAGACTGCTAATCTCGTCTAAAGTCTTACCTACAGCCTTTTCGGCCACTATGGCTGATGAGGCTGACCCTAAAGCACAGGCGTCTACATCTAAACCTATGTCACTAATCACATCTTCTAGCAGCACTAAGTCAACCGTCACTCTACTACCGCAACTCCTTGACACTGCCGTCCCGGTCCCTGTTGGCTTTTGGAGCCGGCTAAATTGCTCGACCGCGCTGGCGTAGGCTAAAAGTTCTTCTTGATAAAGGTCGGATAAAGCCGATTTCATTTCAAACCTGAGTCGCTTCCCTTTTTATGTCATTTTGAGCTCGATTTCGTATTGCCTGTATCATGGAATTAAGCCCATTTTTTCTGGTAGGGCTTAGATGTGTATCAAGGCCGATTTCATCAAGAAACTTCAAGTCTACAGATAATATCTCTTCAGCGGTTCTATTGGAAAAGACACGCATCAATAAAGCGATTAATCCGGAGACAATGGCAGCATCACTTATAGCTTGGAATACAAGTTTGCCTTCCACGTTTTGTCCGGTGAACCAAACCTGGCTTTGACAGCCTTTTAATTTAAATTCATCAACTTGATATTCAGAGGGGAATTCTGGAAGCCTGCGACCAAGATCTATCAAATATTCGTATCGCTCTGTCCAGTCATCAAAGAAACTAAACTCCTCAATTAAGTTTTTCTGCTCCTCGTCTATTGAAAACTTCTGATCAAAAACGTTAACCGTACTCATTACCTAACTTATCCAATGGCTTATTAGTTTGCTATTACCCTTATAAATGTAGACTAATTGATATTAGTCAAACATTAAAAAGCAGCACCACGGGCTGCAACAGGCCAAATGGATTCTACAATATTATTACGAACTCCCACATACCAATCATGTAAGTTTACTGTCGGATCGCAGTGTCCCGGGATTAATCTTATCTTTTGGCCTAAAGACAATTTCGGCGCATTACGTCCCAACGTCAAGGTGCCATGTTCGTCAGATGCGCTAACAAACTCAACGTCGGGCAGGTCCATAACTTTAGGCAATCCGGAATCTATTGCTGAAGCTTTATGACCTGCATCAAGAACTGCTCTTTCTTTATTAGGAATGCTCATTACTGTCGCCAGAACGAACAAACTGTTCTGAAAGGTGTCAAAATAATTTCCGTCCTCTGTTAAATTTAATCCATAATCTACATCCATGAAACAGTATGAACCTGCTTGTATTTCATCCCAAACACCGGTTCCTGCTTCAAATTGGTAAGTACCGGTTCCTCCTCCAGTAACACGAGGGCAATCGATACCCGCTCCCCCAAGAAGCTTAATCGTTTTCAAAACGTATTCACTCGCTTTTTCTATCGCCACTTTGCGCTCAGAAAACCCTCTAATATGCTGTGCTCGTCCCTGGTAAGCCTGTAACCCAGAAAATTTAAGATGAGACATACTTTCAATAGCTTCAGCTAATTTGACTGCTGGTGCACCGGGTACAACACCACATCGACCTGCACCAATATCTATTTCAACCAGAACGTCGATTTGAGATCCAAACTTTGAAGAGGCCGCGTTAATAGCCCCTATATTTTCTAGATTATCAACGCATACGCCTATTTTTGCATGACGTGCTAGTCCCGCTAAGCGTTCAAGCTTCTGTTGGCCAACAACCTGATTAGAAACCAAGACATCATCTACACCGCCTGCCACTAAAATTTCGGCTTCAGATACTTTTTGGCAACACTGACCAACTGCACCAACTGCAATTTGTTTTCGAGCTATTACCGGTGATTTATGTGTCTTAGCGTGAGGCCGATGCGCAACCCCTAAACTAGCGACTGATTTTGACATTAAATTTAGATTGTGTTCAAAAGAATCGAGATCAATTATTAGAGCTGGTGTATCTATATCCTGAATTGGCATCCCAATTTCAGCTGGTTTGTTTTGTGTCAAAACTGCCTCCCTCTCATTCGTTACCAACAACCGTTAAAATTTCTAACGCAGCTAACGCTGGCGTAAGCTTCGATTCCGCTACTTGTAATTCGAGCTGAGGCACCAAGCTTTGCACTTTTTCATTTGTTTCGATTTTAGATAATATTCTCTCTCTAATAATAGCCCACATCCATTCAACCTGTTGACTTTTTCTTTTTTCCTGCCACTCTCCAGCATCTTTTAAAAGCCTTTTATAATCGCATATCGTCTCCCAAATGGCGGCCAAACCATCCCCAGTAAATGCACTACATGATAGCGATCGAGGTTTCCAATTAGCACTTTTAGGATTTAAAATATCTAACGCATGCTGATACTCCATTACAGCCCTATTAGCAGCATTCTTCATTTCGCCGTCCGCTTTGTTCACTGCTATCATATCCGCTATTTCTAAAATTCCTTTTTTTATACCCTGCAATTCGTCGCCAGCTCCCGGTAACATGAGTGCCAAAAAGAAATCTACCATCTGCGACACCATGATTTCAGATTGCCCAACACCGACTGTTTCAACAAGAATTACGTCAAAACCTGCCGCTTCACACAAAACAATAGTTTCTCTAGTTACTCTGGTAACCCCTCCCAACGTACCTGATGTTGGTGACGGGCGAATAAAGGCATTTTTATCCCTGCTTAACTCTTGCATTCTCGTTTTATCACCGAGTATCGAGCCTCCTGTCCTAGAACTGGTTGGGTCTACGGCTAAAACCGCAACTTTATGATCAAGAGAAGTAAGTTGTTTGCCGAAGCTCTCTATAAAAGTGCTTTTTCCAACTCCAGGAACACCTGTTATTCCAATACGAATTGAATCTTGTTTTTGAATCAGTAATTCATTTAATACGGCATCTGCAGTAGCACGATGATCATCATTGAGGCTTTCTATTAAGGTAATAGCTTGAGCTAGCAGGGCTCTATCACAGTTGAGTACGCCGTCCACATAGTTCGAAACAGAAAGTCTCTGTCTACTATCATTCATCCAAGCCAACCTTCAAACTATCAATTCGGGGGAGGAATTTTAAACTTATCTATTATTTGAGTTACTAAATTTATGCCCCAAGCTGGTCGATAATTTCTTCACTAAATCAGCTGCCGCTTCAGCTATTACCGTACCCGGGGGGAATATCGCAGTGGCCCCTGCATCGTAAAGCTCGGCGAAATCCTGCTCTGGTATTACGCCGCCAACGACAATCATTATATCTCCCCGCCCCAGACTAATTAGCGACTTTTTCAATTCAGGAACCAGTGTTAAGTGCCCAGCTGCTAGTGAACTTGCTCCTATAATATGCACATCATTTTCAATTGCTTGTTTCGCTACCTCCTCCGGTGTTTGAAATAACGGACCAATATCAACATCAAATCCCAGATCAGCAAACGCGCTTGCTATTACTTTCTGTCCTCTATCGTGTCCATCTTGTCCCATTTTCGCAATTAGTATTCTTGGGCGACGCCCCTCAGAATTTTTAAAATTGTCTACCAGGTGACTTACGGCATTTGTCATCTCGTTATCTTTGCCAACTTCACTGGTATATATACCAGAAACCGTTTTAACATTAGCAACGTGCCGGCCATAAATTTCCTCGAGAGAAGAGGTGATCTCACCAACAGTAGCCTTTACTCTGGCAGCATCAACAGCCAGTTCTAAAAGATTGCCTGTGTTATTTTCTGCAGCCCTAGTGAGATTTTTAAGTTTTTCCATAACGATTGAATTGTCTCTTTCAGCTCTATTGCGGACTAATTTATCGAGTTGTTTATTTCGGACCAAAGCGTTGTCGACTTTCAAGACGTCTATTTTTACATCATCTTGGGCTGCGTATCGATTTACACCAACTATGATTTGGCGTCCTGAGTCAATTCGTGCCTGCGTACGGGCGGCGGCCTCTTCTATCCTCATTTTAGGGATACCTGCTTCTATAGCTTTCGCCATTCCGCCAAGATTCTCAATCTCGTCAATATGTTGCAACGCCTTTTTAGCAAGATCATGAGTGAGCCGCTCTACATAATAACTTCCACCCCAAGGATCAATTACATCACAAGTTCCCGTTTCCTGCTGAATGAATAACTGTGTATTTCGTGCAATCCGCGCGCTGAAATCCGTTGGTAATGCCAACGCCTCATCAAGAGCGTTAGTATGGAGCGACTGTGTATGACCATGCGTCGCGGCCAGTGCTTCAACACAGGTTCGCGTTACATTATTGAACACATCCTGTGCTGTAAGACTCCAGCCACTTGTCTGACAATGCGTTCGCAGGGACAGTGAGCGATTATCTTCTGGTTCATATTTTTTTATCAATTTCGCCCAAATTAAGCGTGCCGCGCGCATCTTAGCAACCTCCATGAAGAAGTTCATGCCTATCCCCCAAAAGAATGATAAGCGCGGCGCGAAACTATCAATTGATAATCCGGCCTCAATCCCAGCACGAACATACTCTATTCCGTCAGCAATCGTATAAGCCAACTCTAGATCAGCTGTCGCTCCAGCTTCCTGCATATGGTAACCCGATATACTGATAGAGTTGAACCGCGGCATCTCCGCGGCCGTGTATGCAAAAATATCAGAAATCACGCGCATTGAAGGTTGAGGCGGATAAATATAGGTGTTTCTGACCATAAACTCCTTTAAGATATCGTTTTGTATTGTGCCAGAAAGTTTGTGCTTTGGAACACCCTGTTCCTCTGCCGCAACTATAAAAAGTGCCAAAATCGGAAGAACAGCACCATTCATTGTCATGGATACGCTCATTTGATCTAATGGGATACCATCAAACAACTGCCGCATATCCAAAATCGAGTCAATTGCTACGCCGGCCATACCTACGTCACCGGCAACTCTGGGGTGATCAGAGTCATAGCCACGATGGGTTGCTAAATCAAACGCAACTGACAGGCCCTTTTGCCCAGCTGCTAGATTTCGGCGGTAAAATGCATTCGACTCCTCTGCTGTAGAATAACCAGCGTATTGTCTGACAGTCCAGGGTTTAGTGGTGTACATGGTTGGATAGGGGCCTCTCACGTAAGGTGGCATGCCCGGCCAAGTATCCAAAAAATCGAGCCCGTTCGTGTCAACCTCTTCATATAACGTCTTTATATCTATCCCTTCTGGCGTCTGTAATACATCGTGGTAGAAATCTTCTTCCCGAGCATTTCCCGAAGCGTTAGAACCAGTAGTTTTAGTGTCGTCATATAGGGGAGTGGTTGAAAAATTTGGTATCATGCTCATGTCCCGTTAAACCCTATCTCTTCTGCTATGTCCTGCAAGGTATCCAGAATTTTATCGCCTGAGTAAATAAATTTATCTAATCCCAGCGCCTTTAGCGGCTCAAGTTGTTTGGAGGGTTTACTCGCTAAAACGATCATTTTTTGTGTCATAGAACGCAAAAACTTTACACTCACTTCTAAAATTTCCTCATACACACGATCAGATGAGCATATGATTATAAAATCTATGCCTTGACCATTAATAGCCTTTTCAACATCACCATTACTTATGTCAATTTCTTGGGTCTCAATGCCACCAACAGCCATATAGTTTTGCGCGAAAACAACCCTAGTACTATAATCCAGGGGTTTGCCAAGTCTTATAATTAAACCTGTCGGTCTTCGTTTCTTTTTGTTTAACCAAACGTCGCTGTTATCTCTTAGACGTTCGAAATCCTCACTTAACCTGCGAGCTTGTATTGGTTTACTTGCCTTAGCTCTTTCACCTAAAAACTTGGCAAGAACAGAGAGATGAGCGCCTTGCCCAGCTGCCCTAAATAGGTCATCAAAGCCCCCGTCTAGAGCCAAATCATTCGAACCTAGTCCTGTTTTACTCTGCGACTTCAATTTTTTTTCTACCACCACTTTAGTTTTTTCAAGATTTTCATAAAGGTCAGGAAAAGATGACACACCAGTTACACTATCGCGCCGCGTGTCTAAGTTATTTTTTCTAACCTTCCAAGCCTTCTCAACCATTTCATAAATACTCCCAGCCAGAAGTTGCTTAGAAAAACCGCCCTTACTTTCTATTAGTTGAAAAATTTCCCAGCTTTTTTGAGCAAGTATATCCGTGAGATTTTCAACATAGAAAGACCCACCGGCAGGATCTGCTACATTTGCAATAAACGATTCGTGTTTAAGTACGTTTTGGATGTTTCGTATGATGCGCCTGTCAGAACTACTCGGTGCGCTAACTATCTGCGTATGTGGGAAAAGAGTTACTGTATCTGCACCACCAGCCACTGCCGAAAAACACGCACAGCTCGCACGCAGCATATTCACCGACACATCACGGCCACTTAGAACTCTTTTTGATATGGAAGCATCCAAAAGTGCTGGATTGAGATTAGCCGGTGCACCACAGTTTTCAACAATCCTCGCCCACATAATTCGAAGTGCTCTAAGTTTAGCGATTGTATGAAAAACATTCGTACCGATCGGTATTTTAAATGAAATTTGTTTTAATGCTTTTTCCAAGCTCAAACCATTTTGAGTCATTGCTCTCATGTATTCCAAAGCAATAGATATAGAAAATGCAAGGTCTTGGGTCTCTGAAATACCTCCCTCGTAGAAAACACTTGTATCCACAAGCAACGAACGCATCGTGGGCATATTGGCCGACATCCAAGATGCCAGCAAAGCACTATGCTCCAACTCACTCAATAGCGATCTAAACGGCTCTCCGGTCTTCGCTAAGTCGCCAATCGGGTTAGCACCAAAGCTTCCCCGCACAGCTCCTAATTCATTTTTCTTTTGCTCAAAATAAGAAGCAAATATCGCAGCTACAGGTAGCGAAAAATGCGATGCACTCAAATGCAATTCTTTGCCCCTTAGGTCGACACCGTCGAAAAGCAAATTTACGTCAGAGAGGGATGTTATCTCCACCCCTTCACTATCTGGATAATCATCGAGAGGCCGTACGACTAGTGATATTGAATTTACACCGCCATTTAAGTCTTCTAACAAATCTTTATTAACTGCTTGCACATCTCCAACATAATAATTTTGTCCGATATTCCAGGATGCTTGTTTTCTATTTTTGTGCAACTGCTTGCGTATTTCGCTGATCGTATCAGTCTGAACAGATGGGCTATTGGATAACGTTGTCTGATTACGCCCGTAGATAGGCTTCAAAGTAAAACCTTCGGAGGTTGCACGTTCATACAAACCTTCCGTTGGCTTGCCTTTTAAGTTGGAATCAACCAGAGCTTCCCAATCAAGCTGATTTTTCTGCTCGAATTCCTCTAAGAATTTGATCGGTAACTCATATTCATCTTTGGTCATTAAAATACTCTAGCTATTTCTTTTTATTAAAACTTACAACTTATCTAAGTTATTTAAAAAAAATCGACAAATTTTTGGCACGAAAAGCCTTAGGCTGCAACTAATGGCGGCTTCCTTGCAATTTCATAGATTTAAAGAAGACCGTATAGGCTTCATCTTCACTTTAAAATGCTGTTTAAGTCAACCTACATAAAGTCTTAGTCATTTCCCAAAAGTGGAACCGTTAGTCTAAAGCTGGAATGGAAATAGATGACTTGATATTCTCAGGCGTCCCAATGATCGCAAACATCAGCTTCTCATCATTAAAGAGTTGTTTTGCAACTCGTTTGAGGTCGGTTAATGTCACATCTTCGATCAATTTCGATCGTTCAGTGAGATAGTCTACTCCTAACTTATATCGTTGCAGCGCTAAAAGAAGACCCGCAATACTTCGCGAATTTGTGAATTGTAATCCATATGAGCCCTTAAGATAGCTCTTAGCGTTCTCTACCTCCTCCTTTGTGGGCCCGTTAACGCTGAGTTCTTTCCAAACCTTCTTAAGAAGTAGTACGGTCTCTTTTACTTTAGAGTTTTTTGTGGACACGCTTCCTAATATTAATCCGGCATTCTCCATAGGCAAGGGGTATGCTGAAACACTGTAAGTCAATCCACGTTTCTCTCTGATTTCCTCAGTCAACCTAGAACCAAACCCGCCCGATAGAACTTCAAACAATATCAATGCTGGAAACCAATCGGGGTGATTGCGCAGGATACCTTCATGACCAAAAACCACCGCCGATTGTGGAATTTTGCGCTCGACAACTATTGTTTCCCCATGGTTTTGAAAAATAGCGTTGCCACTATCTTTCAACTTTGCGTTATTGCCCAATTTTCCAAAGACTTTATCGATAGCGCTTTTGAGCCGGCTTTCCGAGATGTTTCCTACGACTCCAATAATCAGGTTGTCTTTAGCAAAGAGGTTTTTTTTCATTTCTTGCAAGTCCGCCGGGGTTATTTTGCCAATCGACGCCTCTGTTCCTCTTTTTGGAAATCCGTACGGGTGCGCGCCAAATGCTCCTTTCCACCAAACACGCCCAACTAGATTATTCGGTTTCTCCTCTGAGGAACGAATACTTGAGACCACCTGATCCTTCACTCGGTTAAGTGGTTCAGGATCAAATCGCGGCTTGTTGATAGCTAAGCTCAACAACTCTACCGCCACATCAAACGTTTCCGTTAATGTAACCAACGAGCCTTCAAAATTATCTCTGGAGGCACTGAATGACATGGATATCGAATTTTCATTGAGCTCTTTCTGAAACTCATCAGATGTAAAATCACCTGCTCCTTCATCCAGTAGACCGGAGAGTAAGTTTACCACCCCCGCAAGTTTTGGAGTGTCTTGGCTAGTTCCCCCTTTAAAAGAAAACTTAATAGTAACGATTGGGTTCTTATGATCTTCGACAAGCCATAATTTTAAACCGGTTGCGGTTCTTATTTGCTTTATGTCCAGTGCTTTCGCATCGAAAGTACCGATAAATAAACAAAATAGAAATGCGCTAAACTTTGAGGAGAGTTTTATGCAGTTCTTCATCTTTCTAATAGCGCTCACTGTGTTTTCTTCTTTGGATTTAAAATGGCGGTAACAGACTTCCGCGAGTCGAAAACATATTGCGCGGCCTCTTTTACCTCTTTAGCGGTGACTTCGTTTATTTTTTCGGGCCAGGCCTCAATTTGTTCCAATGTCTGACCAGCAAGAAGAAGGCTACCAATTATTCTCGCGGGAGCTGTTACGCTATCTCTTGCAAAAATTGCCGAACGTCTGAGCCTTGTTTTAGATTGTTCTAACTCTCTTTCTGTAATGCCATCATTTACAACCCGTAGGATTTCATTATCGATAGCATTCTCTACTTCACTAATATGAACACTATTTTTTGGGCTTGCATAAAACCCAAAAACACTAGGGCCTAAATTATCCGGGCTATACCAAGCCCCTGCAGAAACAGCTAGTTTTTTCTTCACCACTAGCTCTTGGTATAGCCGACTTGACGTACCATTACCTAGAATATAGCTGAGTAGCTGCAAGGGGTAGGCGTGTTTGATTCTGTCGTATTGATAACTCGGAGCAAGATATCGCCGCGTTAACTGCGCTAGTCCAACCTGGACACTTTCCATTAACACTCGCCTACCTGCCACATGAGGCGGTTCCTGAACTCTATTTCTTTTAATTTTGGGGCCAGGCGATATCGAGCCGTAGTATTTCTCTGCAAGTTTTTTAACCTCGTTTGGATTAACATCGCCGGCAACGATCAGCACAGCATTATTTGGTGAGTACCATTTACGATAAAATTCAAGGGCTGCTGTTTTGTCTAATTTTGCTACCTCGTGCCTCCAACCTATGATTGGTATTCGGTACGGATATGTCAAAAACATGGTATTAGATACAAGTTCTCGCATCCTTGCCGGATCACTATTGTCCGTGCGCGTATTACGTTCTTCTAAAACAACGTCACGCTCTGCCATTACCGACGCTTCATCTAGCACAAGGTTTTTCATACGGTCAGCCTCAATATCCATGACGAGTGCTAACTTTTCGGGCGCCACTACTTGATAATATGCGGTGTAGTCATGACTGGTGAACGCGTTTTCATTGCCTCCGTTTTTGGAAATAATTTTTGAAGCTTGGCCAGGCTTATATCTTTTAGTTCCTTTAAACATAAGGTGTTCAACAAAGTGTGCTAACCCGGATTTACCCTTTGGATCATCAGCCGAACCGACTTTGTACCAAAGCATATGAGAAACAGCCGGCGCTCTGCGGTCTGAGACTACTACGACGTGCAACCCATTTTTTAAATAGAAGCTTACCGGATCGAACACTTTTGCAAATCCCGGCGCAGTATGGGCTACGACAATTAAGAAAAGCGGTATAAAAATGTAAACAAAGTAAGGAATGCGTTTATGTTTCACAAAATGCCTCTTTAAGCTTATTTTTCTGGCGGATGCTAGTTATATCTAAACGCTGGGGACATAGGAAAAATTGCTAGAAATTCAAGTGTAAAAAGGACTTATCTAAAGAGCTTTTTGATAAAATTCTCTCCGCTCTCCTTTATTACAGGTGTTTCACCTTCATTTATTGGTTTTCCGGAATCTAGGTTTGTTTTTATACGCTCAGATTCAGCCGCAGCATCTAAAACAGACCTGGTTGCTGAACCACTCGGCCACTTTAGAAGCTTATTTATCAACCGCTGATCGGTGTAGATTAACTCTTTGTTCTCTTCATTTAGAAGTCTTCTAATGTTTGATTTTGCTGAACCCGTTCCTAGAAGATTGCGCAAACTTTTTTCGCCCGAGGCGCCACCAATTACAGGGGTAGGGTTCATAGCATTAGCAGCTTCGCTTTTAAGAACTATCCGCTTTATATCATTTTTCTTGGATGTTTTTTGGGGTCGGTTAGCACCTGGTTCCGGTGCGCGCAAAGTGAAATTAGGAGGAATGCTGAGTGGTGCTTGGCTCAGAACCGCAAATTCATCCGGGGGCTGCTTATTCTGTCCCAACATCGATCGCACTTCCCCACAGCCAGTCAAAAAGGCAAGGAGGAGCGTGACAGAAAGCACACTAAAAAGAGCTTTAAACTTCATTTTCTTTTGGTGCTGCAATTTTATCTCCCGGAAATTCTATGTTTCACGTCTTCTTAATACAAAGTTTTCGTAAAAAAAGATACCAACACCTACTGTGATTGCCGAGTCAGCTATATTGAAGGCTGGCCAGTGAAGACCAAAAGCATGAAAATCCAGAAAATCAATTACCGCGCCATACTCTACTCTATCGATTATGTTACCTATCGCCCCGCCAATAATAAAACTTAAGCTAACTTTAGTTATTAGTTTTTGGGCCTTTATCAGCCAAATTATCAAACAAATTGTTATAAGTGCTGTTATTATTGTAATAATCACCGGCATCATATCGCCGCTTTGTGAAAGAATTCCAAAACTGACACCTCTGTTCCAGACCGGAACTAGATTCAAAAAGGAGGAAACCTTGAAACTAGTGTTTGGAAGAAACAGGGCTTCAAAAGCCCATTGCTTCGTAAGTTGATCAGCCGCAACTATCAAAACGGAGAGGAATAAAAAATTGACAGGCAATCTATACCTGTTTGATTTCGAAACTTTTTTCATGAAGTTCGGCTACCGCATCTTCGCAACGACTGCATATTGGCTTACCTTTTTTCCCTACTTCAGGAAGAATTTTCCAGCAACGTTCACACTTCTCTCCATCCGCCGACCCTTGAACTACAGAAACGTTTTGTATCTCGTCAACCTTGAAAGCATCATCCGGACCGTCACCTTCTTCCAAATTCACACCAGAAGTAATAAAAATATCCTCTGCATCTAGTCCTTGAAAAGTTTGCAATGCATTTTTATCCATGTAAACAGTGGGTTTTGCCTGCAATGAAGAACCGATTCTTTTTTCCGAGCGCTCTAATTCCAAAGCTCCAGTTACAACTTTACGAACGTCACGTATGATGGACCATTTAGCAGCCAAGTCTGGATTGTTCCAGCTGTTTGGTATGTCGGCAAACGTCTCTAAGTGAACCGATTTCTTCGAATTGCCAATCCGAGCCTGCCATGCTTCTTCAGCAGTGAAACAAAGAATAGGCGCTAGCCACGTCGTGAGGCACCTAAACAAAATATCTAATACAGTGCGCGTTGAGCGTCTTCTGTGCGACATTAATGGATCGCAGTACAGTACATCTTTCCGAATATCGAAATAGAAAGCAGACAAGTCAACAGAGCAAAAATTATGTAACTGTTGAAACAAATTATGAAAATCAAAATTCTCAATGTCTTTTCTGATAATTATATCCAGTTCAGAAATTCTATGGAGAACCCACCTTTCCAATTCTGGCATTTGGTTAAAATCTATTAATTCATCATCAGAAAAGTCACTCAGGTTTCCAATAACGTAACGCAGTGTATTTCGTAATCTTCTGTAAAGGTCTATCTGCCGTTTGAGTATTTCTGGACCAATTCTAAGATCTTCAGAATAGTCCGAGCCCACTACCCACAAACGTAAAATGTCTGCACCATTCCGCTCTATAATATCTTGTGGTGCTGTCACATTACCCATTGATTTCGACATTTTTCTGCCAGACTCATCTAGCACAAACCCGTGAGTTAGAACTGCCTCAAATGGTGCACGCCCTCGTGTGCCGCTAGATTGTAAAAGAGAGGTGTGAAACCAACCTCGATGTTGGTCCGACCCTTCAAGATAGAGGGAAGCAGGCCATTTCAATTCGGGCCGACCCTCCAAAACAAAAGCATGGGTCGAACCGCTATCGAACCAAACTTCAACTATATCTGTAATTTGCTCGTAATCATTTGCATCATATTTGGCCCCCAGAAAACGCTGCGGGTCACTCGAATACCAAGCGTCGGAACCCTCCACCTCAAATATATCGCCTATCCTGTCAATTACTTTCTGATCCTTTAGGGGTTCACCCGTTTCCTTATTGATAAAAATTGTAATTGGAACACCCCATGCCCTTTGCCGAGAAACACACCAGTCTGGACGTTGCTCGATCATAGTCCTCAATCTATTTTTACCTCTGCCCGGGACGAAACGTGTAGCATCTATGGCATCTAGAGCAACATTTCTAAGTTCATTGTTTTCCATTGAAATGAACCATTGTGGGGTAGTTCGAAATATCAAAGGTGCCTTCGATCGCCACGAGTGCGGATAACTATGCGTAAGGCGACCGACAGCTAACAGCGCTCCTGCTTCTTTTACGATCATTGCAATCTTGTAATTATCTTTTAAAACATCCAGTCCTGCTACCAGAGGAATATGATCGTAAAACTTTCCCGCATCATTGACATTGGTTACAACTTCTAACCCGTGCCTCAGACCCAACTCGAAGTCATCTGCCCCTGCTCCAGGTGCTATATGAACAAAGCCGCTCCCCTGATCTGTCGTCACGAAGTCTGCCGGCAACATAGGGACCGTAAAATTATACCCGTCAGTTTTTAATGGATGTGACAGCCTAGTTTTTTCAAAATCTGTCCCCTTCAACGAGGCCAATTTGGTTACATTTAGAATTTTCGCGGCACTTTTAACATCATCTAAGAGTTCAATACCGACAACAATCTTTTCCCCAATAATTGCTGTGCTCTCATCATCAACATCTACAACTTCATAAACGCCGTAATCATAGTCTTCACCGTAGGCAACCGCCTTATTACCTGGAATTGTCCACGGTGTAGTCGTCCATATAATAATTGATGCACCATTTAATATAGGGTCCGATGTCTCTACGACTGGGAACCTGACATGAATTGTTGTCGACTTGTGATCGTGATATTCGACTTCCGCGTCGGCTAGAGCTGTTTTTTCAACCGCAGACCAAAGAACTGGTTTTGCACCCTTGTACAATCCACCGTTCATTAAAAATTTTCCAAGCTCTCTTGAGATTTGAGCTTCCGCATTAAAACTCATTGTGGTGTATGGATTATCCCAAGTGCCTGTAACACCAAGGCGTTTGAACTCG
This sequence comes from Rhodospirillaceae bacterium, assembly GCA_002690995.1. Classification (GTDB taxonomy): domain Bacteria; phylum Pseudomonadota; class Alphaproteobacteria; order Thalassobaculales; family Thalassobaculaceae. The sequence goes on along the minus strand of NZGS01000059.1, from coordinate 1,283 downwards.
GCCGTCTGAACTTTAACCCATTCTTCTGCGAAGTCCCGGCATTGCTTCCGGAACTCTAAAATAGGCACACTATCTTTATCCTGCCCTTTAGCCCGATATTCCTCTTCGATTTTCCACTCTATGGGAAGACCATGGCAATCCCAGCCCGGTACATAGTTGGCGTCCTTACCCAACATCTGCTGCGACCTGTTTATTACATCCTTCAATACCTTGTTTAAGGCGTGTCCCATGTGCAGGTGGCCGTTAGCATAAGGAGGCCCATCGTGAAGAATGAATTTTTCTTTTCCTTTTCGGTCACTGCGTATTCTTTGCTCGAGGCCAATCTTTTCCCATTCCGCCAAGATTTCTGGCTCTCGTTTAGGTAGCCCCGCCCGCATAGGGAAGCTTGTTTTTGGGAGGAAAATTGTATCTTTGTAGTCTATAGTCATCGCAATTCCGTTATTATTGAGGCACCCTGCAATTTGCAAGAATGGCTCTAGCGCTAGCCGCATCCAACGCTATTTGATTTTTTAACGCATCTAATCCGTCGAACTTTAATTCTGGCCTTATAAAATCCATAATACACACTGTGAGGCGTTTATTATATAAATCGCGCTCTATGTCGAACAAATTCACTTCAAATAAGGCGCCACGATCATTGACTGTTGGTCGCCTTCCAAAATTAGCCACGCCTGGCAACCATTTACCTTCATTTTCTATTTGAACAAAAACGGCATAAACGCCATGGGACGGTTGAACCAAATCATGTAATCGCAAATTGCACGTAGGAAACCCGATTGTTCTCCCTCGTTGGTCTCCCGTCTCAACAAACGCAGAAAATGACCACGGCCTGCCCAAGAGCTCTGATGCACCGATAGGATCTCCCTCCGCTAAGCATTGCCTCACTCTGGTTGAGGAGTAAACTGCTCCATCTTTCTCCGAAACAGCCGGGATTGTAGTAACCCCTATACCAACTTGACTGCCTAACGTTTCTAGTATTTCAGCTGTGCCTCTGCGACGATGACCAAAAACAAAATCGTAACCACAAACAACATGATTTAATTGAAGGCTATTCTTCAAAACCTTAACAACAAACTCTTCGGCAGAGAGTTGGGCAAATGTTTGGTCGAACTGGAGCTCAAAAATTAAGTCTATACCCGTTTCTGAAAGCGCTCGTGCTTTTGAAACACTTGTAGATAATCGGAATGGAACACCGTCGGTCTGAAATAACGCTCTTGGGTGAGGCTCGAAAGTAAGAACGGAGGGCCGCGCGCCCACTCTATCTGCAATAGTTTTAGCGTGTT
>NZGS01000058.1 GCA_002690995.1 Rhodospirillaceae bacterium | reverse complement strand
GTCTCTTCTACCATGGGCGTATTCGGAGCCGTCTCTCCTACCATGGGCGTATTCGGAGCCGTCTCTCCTACCATGGGCGTAGCAATTGAAGGGAGATTCTCTGGAGCAGGTACTTCATCCAAAGGAATATCAACTGCCTCTGACATTGAATCACCAGCATCCTCTTGTGAGGGAGCAATATCGGGTTCGGAATCAGATACGCTCGAAATACTGGATGTTTGATCATCTACCAATACATCCATCGACGATTCTTCAGCTTTATCCGATTCCTCTAGCAATTGAATCAATTCGCCCTTTTTCTTTGAAGAAGTTTTCTTAATGTTTCGCTCTTTACAGAGGTTTCGCAATTGTTTAATATTGAATTTTGCATAATCCGTTTCCGCTATCGGAGTGCTAGACTTTTTACAAAGTAACTCCTTCAATTCATCTTGATTGATTTGATATTTTTCTGATACGATTTGCAAAAACACGTCCATGTATTTCTGGACCGCATTGTTCACAGCTTTGCTAATAACTTCTTCTAGGGTAGACATTTTGACTATTATGATGATTTAAAATATAATCAATTTTTATCTTTAATAAATGAATCAGTTAGATAATTATAATCTCTTTGACATTTTCTCCTTTTTTTAAAAATTTTCAATTTTTGCGTTTAAAAATTGAACAAAGCGAGCCTTTGTTTACATGTATAAATGCTGTATGAGGACACGCTTCTAGACACGGAAATATATCTAGAAACGGAACACATCAATGCAAATTATAAGGATTACTTACTGGAAAAATTAAAAACCCAATACGAAGGAACGGCTAGTGAACAGTTTGGCATTGTCAAAAGTATTAATGAAATAAAAATGCTGGAACAAAAACGAATTCTCGATAACAGCACCTATGTGATCTTTCATGCAACCATTCTGGCGCATCGATACAAGCCAAAGAAAAAAGATTTGCTACATATTCCGATTACGAAGATAACCCTATATGGTATTTTTATCTCAGATCATCAGATACGTATCTTGATCCCTCAAGCATATTTAAATGACGATTACATGATTGAACGCCAAGATGCTATTTTCATTTTGAGGTGCTGTTCGTCAAACAAGGTCTTTTACGAAGGGGACAAAATCCCTGTCGAAATTCAAGATATTAAATTTGAAAAGAATGGCTTCAGTTGTCTAGCTTTAATTAAAGAAACGTTTCAGGAAGGATTATGAAATTTTTCAACAGAATCGCACAATAGTTCCTACAAACGTTCTTTTATATGAACCTCGAAAATGCGTGAAAAAAAAAATGTAAATAATAAATGTTTCTTAGTAGTAAATGAAATCGAACACAAACCTGACAAGTAACACAATACGAATACCACCATCTACTCCTGAAACTGCTGCCGTAATTCAAAACATCAACCAAGTGCAGATACAACAAGAAGCCCCACATATTGAAAAGCGTTGTCAAACCATCTTACCACCTCCCCAATTCGGGTATACATGGATTCCTTCGGATGTATACAACTATCGTCCATCGTTTCGATACGAATACGATTACTGTAGTCCGTCTTATCCGATTTATGCACCTGTTTACCGAGCACCCTATCCCCAATGTGGAAATCCATATTATCAATATTGCTATCGTCCATAAATCGTTGGGAAGATTTTCTAAAGGAATCGTATACGATTGCGCCATCAGCCATCCGTTAAACATACTTACAACCCCTACAACTGCAGTGTCAATGCCCACTCCAATCATTGGATTCGTAGAGCTTTCCGAAGGGATCGGGATATCAACTCCAAGGAAAGAGCATTCGCCCCCTGCAGAAAAGACGGCTTCTATATTCGTTATGGGATTTGGCACAGTAGTTTTTTTTTTTTTGCGACAAAAAAAAAGTCATTTGTCACTCTCATAGCTTTGAGTTTCGCTTTCCTTTCTTATTTTGTGGAATTTGCCAGTCTCCATAATGGTTTTTCAGTTTTTCTTCGTAATTATTGGGTATAAAAACTTTTTCACCTGCCCATTCAATGTTAAGAAGGTCACGTTGTGTAGGAGATTTATAACAACGTGTCCAAAAAATATTGTCATGTTTCTCGTGAAAATTACCTTCGTTATCGATTGTTGCCAAATAAAAGTCGATGCTGGCATATTCAGGAGTATCACTAGTTTTCAAAATCGTAGGTCTGTCTATTTTGAGTTGAAAACCATTCTTCTTCAGCATTTCTTTGAGAGCACTACGCTGACTTTGACAGACAACAATATCCACATCATCATCTCCTTCAATACATGAACGGTCACGAACGATTCCCAACAAAGTACCATATTCGATAAACCAATTTTTTATTCCATTTTCGTGAAGCAAACGAAGTAGTACTAAAAGAGTGTGATTTAGGACATCTTTTCCATGTTTTTTCCCCGCCATTTATTATTAGAGTAAAAAAAACTAATTCGAAAGAAAAATTTACCTATGATGAAATATTGGATAGTCCCGATAAATTGTCGGTGACTCTATCTTTCAATAACTTATATGCTAAACTTTCGACAAGAGCGTTCAAATAAGAATCAATGATATTTGGTGATACGCCGACAGTAATCCAGGTCGTTCCTTTTGTATCTGTACTCCGCAGATGAACTCTCGTAATAGCTCCTGTAGAAGTATTGAAGGTTTTGACTTTGTTGTCCACAAGCGAAAAATCTTTAAAATTCTCGTAATATCTGCTATCACTTCGAATTGCATTTTCTAATGCATTTACTGGCCCGTTCCCTTCTCCTTGGCACATAATTTTGTCTCCATCTACATCAATTTCAGCTTTGACGGAAGATATGATTTCTCCTGTATTTTTTTTCCTTACAGAAACTTCGTAGCGATGTAGTAAAATAGAACTTGTGCTCGTTCCCAAGATTCTTCTCGCCAGTAATTCGAATGACGCATCGGCTCCATCGTAACTGTAACCAATCGACTCCCTATGTTTTACTTCATCTACAAGCATTCTTATTTTGGTATCATTTTCCTTCACAGGTATCCCAATGGAAATTAATCTTGACATAATGTTTGATTTTCCAGACTGACCTGATACAACAATCGTTCTACAATTTCCAACATCATGCGGATTAATATGCTCATACGTTTTGGGATTTTTCTGAACTGCGGATGCATGGATTCCGCCCTTGTGTGAGAATGCACAGGCACCAACATATGGCAAATGTCGATTGGGTTCTCGGTTCAATATATCATCCAACAATCTTGAACACTGCGTTAACTTTTTTAAATCGTCTCTTTTGACATTTAACTCAAATTTATCTGAGAAATCTTTCTTTAATAAAAAAGTTGGGATAAGTGATATCAAGTTTGCATTTCCGCATCTTTCGCCTAAACCGTTTATGGTGCCTTGAACTTGTCTTACGCCTGCTTGGACAGCAGCAAGACTGTTCGCGACGGCGTTTCCTGTATCATTATGAGTATGTATTCCCAAATTTTTTCCCGGAATATGTCTCGTTGTTTCACTCACAATTTCGAAAATTTCATGTGGTAATGTCCCACCGTTTGTATCAGCTAAAATTATCCAACTCGCACCATTATCATACGCTGCTTTTAAACACGACAATGCATATCGCGGATTGGATTTGAATCCATCAAAAAAATGTTCTGCAGCGAACATACATTCTTTACCGCATTTTACGATGTACTTTGTTGTTTCGTTTATGTTTGTTAAATTTTGTTCATGAGTAATGCCTAATGCAACATCCACGTGAAAATCCCATGACTTACTGAATATACAAACGGATGAACATTTCGAATTCACTAATTGTGACAACATTGGATCGTTTTCCACAGAATTTTCTGTTTTTTTGGTCATCCCAAAAGCAATTAGGTTTGCAGAGCGTAAACTGTGGTCGTTCCTGAAGAATTCTGTATCCGTTGGATTAGCACCAGGCCACCCTCCTTCAATATAATCTACTCCGAATAAATCCAAGGCCGCCAAAATCTTTTTCTTATCATGGATTGGAAAATCAACCCCTTCTGTCTGTGCACCATCACGTAATGTTGTATCATAAATATAGAGTTTCTCTTTAGTCATTTTATATATAGAATAATTATTCTTGACATTATAAAAGATTGTGATAAAGACGGTAACTTGCGTGGTAGCGTCATATCACATAATCGGTTTAAAAAAAATGTCACGTTTCGTATCGTATTAACTCCTCTCTGTTCACATGTTTGATTTGTGAAAACGAATTTTTTTATTCACCAAGTATAATAAATGAAAAAGTGTATTATTTCATTACATTCTGGTATTTTCATTTATGGTGATTCCTCTGAAGATGATAAACAAAATGATCTAATCGAAAAGCAATCGAAATTGAAAATAATTCGTTTGAATTTCCCAAAAGATAATTTCAAAGAAACATTTCAGTACTTGGAAAAAAAAATAAAATTTTATGCAAAAAAATACAAGGTGTATCTCATCGGTCGCTCTTCTGGTGGCTATCTTGCGAAGCAATTATTCAATGACAACCCTAATTTAATTGAAAAGGTAATATATCTGGCTCCCTGTTTTGATCCAAAAAAACGCCAAGAAATAAATCCTCGATTTAAGGCAGTGCAAGACTATTATTTCCGGTGCTGCAACAAAATACCAAACACAAATAGTTTTGATCCCATGAAGGAGTTTATTTTTCTGGCAAAAGATGATAAAAATATACCTCTGGATTGCTTTACAAAAGAACAAAAGCGGTATGTCAGGTTTTTTAATAAAACACATCGTGGACTAGTTTATTCGACCGACAGAATCTTAATCGGTAAAATATGCAAAATTTTACAAGGTGAATTCAAAAAATACTCTGCATGTGGAAATACATTTATCGTTACAGAGATCTATCCCAATGACAAAGATTTCATTATTGAAAACTGCAAACAATATAATGTTGATGGATTTATTTGGTACGCAATTGAAAAAAATTCACGATTTACCTTTAAATGGAAATATTGGAACAATAATGGTACGACAGCAAATATGTGCTTAAATGGATCAAGATCTGTGGCGTATCATATTTCAAATCTATTAAATCAGTATCAGTTATTTTTTAAATGTTCGAGTGGGATACTTCAAACAGCCAGTATTCATAATGATTGTGTTCGGGTTTCAGTGCCAAAATATAAGGCCTTTCAACAAATGGATAATTGTACCTACCGTGTAAATGTTGGAGTAGATCATACCGTTAGATATCTTAATCATGAAAATTTCGACACTTATAATTTGGAAGGATTTTATCATCAAATAAATAAAACCTATAGAAGCAATGTAAGCGTTGTTGTTCAATGTACTCGTGATACTTTTAAAATTAGAACATTTGAGAAAGAAGTTGAAGCCGAAACAGGAGCATGTGGAACAGCGTGTCTAGCAGCTTATTATAGTATTAAAGACAGAGCAAATCCAAAACATTTTCAACCAACATCGAATGAAGAAATTGTTCTTTCAATGCTGAACGGTAATATCTACATTTCTTCAAAGGTAAAAGAGCTTTGAATTGTGATAAGTGAAACGCTGCCAAAATTTATTCAATGTAGAAATGTTATTTTTTTATATTATTATATAAAAATGCAATTTCATGATGGAGTGTATACTGTTTTGATGACACCTTTTCATAACGATGGAACCATCGACTTTGAGAGCTATGCAAATTTAATTCACAAACAAATCGAGAGTACAATTACAGGATTGGTGGTACTAGGGACGACAAGTGAATCTCCTACCTTGGACGCTGATGAGAAAATACGTCTGGTTCAATTTGTTCATGAATTTATAAAAACTACCGGTAAAAAACTCGTCGTAGGTATTGGTGGAAATAATACTTTTGAGACTATTAATTTTGGACGCGCAGTATCCAGTTATTGTGATTCTATGATGGTTACCGTTCCACATTACAACAAACCAAGTCAGGAGGGCATTTACCGGCATTTCAGTACGATCTGTTCTGATGAGGGGATAAAACACAAACCAATTATTTTATACAATATACCATCAAGAACTGGTGTGAATATGACTACCAGAACAATAAAACGAATCTGTGAACACAATTCGAATGTTTGTGCGATAAAGGAAGCATCAGGCTCGATAAATCAAGTGATGGAGATCATATCGGAATGCAATATCAAGGTATTTTCTGGTGATGATAGTATGACGATTCCAATTACGAGCGTAGGTGGATGCGGTACAATTAGTGTTCTGGGAAATATTTGTCCAGACATTATAACCAGAGTTTTTGAAAACTGTAGAAAGAATCATTATGATGTTGCTCGAGAACTATATAAAACAGTTTACGATCTGGTACAGGTATTGTTTATTGAAAGTAATCCAACACCTGGTAAGTTGATTTTAAATTTGATGAATATTTTTCAAACAAGTAGGGTTCGATTACCATTGACGGCGGTAACGAACGAGAATCGATCTATCATTGAATCGGCCTATCGTAATTTTGTAAAGTCCGCTCATTTGACAGAATCGAAAAAAATCAAAAATTGAATGTAAGGAAGAAATACTTCATGGACAAACGAACCATGTTAAAGTTTTATATTGCAGTGGATACCAACGATGAGATATTTATTATTAATTGCTCGGCGATGGATGAATGCCCTATGCTGGTTGGGGCCGATGTGTTCAAACAGCTTCTAGGGGTAAGAAAGGATCGGTTTGCGGACACCCCATTAAAGACAGATGAGGAGGGGAGAATTCTCCTTTTTCGTGAACTGGATATTTCAAAAATGGAATGGATGCATTTGATGCATTTTTTGAATCATGGTCGTCCTCAGTTGGATTCTCATAAATGGGAACAACAATGTTTGATCATGGAGAACATTAACTGCACCGCTACGAAATTAGGCGGCATCCCATGTTTTGATGTCTTTTACCGAAAATTTTATGACGAAAAGAAATCACCTCCGTTGAATCCTAAATGCCCCGATGAAGATGAATTCGACAGATACCATTGGGTATTGGAGAATTTCGCAAACCGCAGTTTGCGGACGGCTTCGAAAGAATGGACCGCTACCAGACATTTTCGCTTGGGGATCACTGATTTCGTTTGGTGGCGACGCGAAAAAAAATTAGATGCGCCGGTTTCCTAAGCTTGCGATACTATTCTCCACAAAATATGGGAAAAGTTTTATTGGTCAAAATGACCATTGGTGATGATTTCAGAAAGAATTCGTAATTCACGTCGACCTCGTGTCGTTTTCAAATTGTGGTAAATATAATGCCGAAAAATTATCTCCAAGAGGGAATTTATGTTGTTGGTCGATTTTTCAAAAAGAAAATGAGTAATTGTATCTAGGTTCGCTGTTAGTTCCATGTCCAAAAATTCTACATAGTGGTGCGAGATTTCTTTTCCTTTTTGATTTAACTTATCTTGATTCTCCGATGCAGGTGAGGATTCTGCCGCCCCTAGGGTTGTACTATTTTCCAAGTGGGTGGAAACAAAATTTAGGAGGCTGCTTTTCGCGTTAACAAACAGTTCTTTCAATTTTTCAGAATGCTTGACAAACATGGGATCATCTATAATTTTTTTCTGCAATTCATGCCATTGATTCTGTATGACCTTTATTTCTTTTTGAAACTCTTCTATCACCTCCAGCTCTGCCGTAGCAAGTGAGATGGCAGCTATTGTACTGAGAAACGCAACACTGTCACCTTTTGACTGATTATACTCAATGTTATCAAGTGGAATTTCCAATAAAGCAATCGTTATTAGGTATGATACAACGCTAGCAATGTCCGTTAAGATGACACCTTTTGGAAATAGTTTTTGCCATTGTGTCACAACGAGATGTTTGACACCGCCATCTCCCGCAGAGAGTCGAGTAGCCACGGTATTTTTATCCGGCGTGGAACCAAAACCGTCAGATCCGATATTATTGATGGCGAAGGATACTAGGGAGATTTGTGGTACTGTTTTATCGACCAGAAGAGCAAGGCAAGAATCTACCCTCCGTTCAGGGTCTAAATTGAAGTTTCTGACATGCTGTCCATCAGTATTTGTCGATTGGATTGTTTTTTTGAGTTGGTCTAATGCTCTTTTTGAAGTACTGGAAGTGATAGCCATTTTTCTATTTATACAAAATATATTTTTTTTTTTCTAAAATTTTTTCGTCATACAGAATTAAAATTTGAATATTACTCCATTCAAATTGTGAAACGAATTTTTTATTTAAATTTTTTTTTGGTTTTTACAAAGATTATGAATGCCATTTGCTATTTTGACGGAAAATTATCTCCACGTCGGATTTGTGGAACGATCACCTTTTCTCAAAAATCAAAAACTGCTCCCGTTGTAATGAATCTAGATTTGAAAAATTTTGGAAAAAATCAAGTTCACGCCATACACATTCACGAATTTGGAAATCTATCGAAAGGTTGTCATTCTACAGGTAAGCATTTTAATCCGGATAATTTTGTGCACGGATTGCTTCACAAAAATCATCATGCTGGTGATATAATGTCAAATATTGAGACGAGTCCCGTCGATGGAAGTGTCCGATTACGATACAAGGACCAACGAATCTCCCTCTTTCCCGGAAAGTATTGCATTTTGGGTCGTGCCATCGTGATACACGAATATCCTGATGATTTAGGCGATTCGGACAAGTACACTACATGGACATACAGTGCTTTAAAAAAATTTGCGATACAACGAGGTTATATTGAAAAAGAGGACACGAAAACCCATGCGGAATTACTTTCCATGATCCAAGAACAAAGTTTGCAAACAGGAAATGCTGGCGGCCGAATGACATGTGCCGTCATTGGAATCGATCACTAAGACACAATTTGAAAATTCAGAAAAAAATGAAATTTTCAAAAGTAAAAACTTTTATGTTTTTCAAAAATATGACAATCAATCGTCGTTGAAAACCCCTGTGCAGGGAACAGAATGATTGCTCAATACATTGGAAAATTATTGTTCTTTTTTCTGATTCGCAAGAAGACGTTTGATAAACAAGGAACCAAGAATACTGAGGTTGAAAACAAAAACAAGAACAACAGCAATGACCTTTTTGGAAATTGCAGAATTTTGTAATTGATTAATTTGTTTACTGTAGAGCTTAGCAGCATTCACTTGATCATTTATGTCATTTGTGAGGGTCTCAAATTCCTCTTGGTTAAACTGAGATAGGCTAGCTATTGAACTTTTGGTAGCTGAAAGCTGCTCTTGGATATCTTTTATATTTCCTTGCATATCACATAAATCATTTTCAGTATCGACCAACGAAATTGCTGTCCCAGCAACAACGCCTCCTGCAAAAATTAGGTTTGTTCCTGTTTCAAAATAACTTGGCGCGTTAATCACCTCAGGGTTGTTTAGAACAGACAATATAGGATTCGCTGTCCAAATAATATTCGCTTGCTCCGCCATTTTTATATAAAATAATATTATTTAAATTAATCAAATTATTTTTTCTTTCCGATATTTGCAAGGGTTCTTTGCTTTTTAATGAAATAATTCAAAAATAAATTCAATGCTGTGATTAGTATTAAGATGAACACAGTTACTGAAAAACGCCTTCTGTTGTTCGTATACTCCTCCTGCGTTTGCACATATTGCTGCTGCAGTTGGATAAGGGCATCCGTTTGCGTTTTTTGATCCTGTATCAAGTCCGTGGTTATTTCTGACTTTTCATCAATTACGCTCTGCCAGGCCGCCTTTGTTGCTGTAATCTGGTCTTGTAGCGACGAAATTTGATTATTCAATTTACAATAATTGTTTGTATCAATACCGGCAAAGACTGCTGCCGAAAAAACTTGAGCAATTTGCATGACAAGAAAGGCACTTCCTGCAAACTTTGAGGCACCGACTGCAAATGTAAAAATATAGGAGGACATTTTTAATTAGGTCAAAAAAAAAAAAATGTAACATTTCAAATAAGCCCACTGTGGATCTCTTTATTGGCACAGTTCGTGATCATGAATGGTTTGGTGTAATTGATTCTTATAATACGATGGATTGAAACGAATGTTATTATGTAGACTGATTCAATTCAACGTTGCAGTTTACTTTCTGGACCAATCGTTTCATATCCAATGGTAAAATCTTTCCGTCTTTGATGATTGTATTCGACGAATTTAAAAAATTGTTACCATACGCGAAATCAATGATGTTGTTGTTTAGGTTACGGACTGTGCCGTCATTGGAAACATGAACATCTTCCGAAAACTTTATCATTCGTCTCTGGATGTACCCTGACGTGGCCGTCTTCATCGCCGTATCGGTGATCCCTTCCCGCCCGCTCAACGAGTGCAGAAAGTACTCTCGTGGTGATAGTCCTTTCGCGAAACAGCCCTTAATGAATCCTTTTGATTCGAAACGATCATCATCTTCCCAGTCTGCTTCTTCCAAAGGATAATGTGGTAGAGAGCGGGTTTGATTGGAAAGCGTATACTTTACGCGTCCGCCACCTACTGATTGTTGTCCCAACAAACCTGTGATTTGTGCTATATTAAAGAAATCTCCCTTTGCACCAGAGACAACGGTTGAAATGAAATTATTCGACGGATCCAGTGAATTTTTCGCAATTGACAGTCCGGTATCGCGTGCGCTTCCCAGAGAGTACATGGTATAAATTTCTTTCAGTTTTTCATTCTTTAGGGATTCTTCAACACTTTTTGCTTTAATCAAAGCTTTCGAAATGTTATATTGGATATTTGTTTTACGGAGGATGCAATCTTTGATGCCAATGGTGAAGCTACAAGTCAGGAGATAATGAATGGCCATGTATTGGATTGTATTGACAAACCTTTTGGCGACATCCACGTTATATTCTAGATAGAGTAAGCATATGATTTTGTTCAAATCCTTTTTTCGAAATGCTCCCGTTTTTAAAATTCCCTTTTCAACTACAACCGTTTTTTCTTCAGAATCAATGTTATTTTCGTTGCGATAAAAAAAATTGGATGGAAAAAGAGAGCTCAACAACAACCTTTCAAATGATTTGTGCGTGATAGAAACGTCTGAAAAATATTTTTTTTCAATTTCTACAAAACGTTCCAAAACTGCAGGTGCCCCAACATTATCGAGAATTTGGAATGCTTCAGCCCTGGATATGGTAGCATTTGTTGAAAGGGTCATTTTATAAATACCTAATATAGTATCTTGGACTAATACAATATTGCTATTACTTGATTGAGGATTAATGAAAAAGTTATCCACACTGGAGAGCAGTCTCAATTCTGCTTCTGTTTCGACATTGTTTGGACAATACAAGTTCATTTCGTCACCATCAAAATCAGCATTGAAGGTATTTGTAATGGCAAGATTAAGTCGAATCGTTTTCCCAGGAAGAATCCGGACTTTCATGGCAATGCAGGACCCTCGATGTAGGGTTGGTTGGCGGTTCAACAATAAAATATCCCCATCGATTAACTGACGTTCAATGATATCACCAACTTCCACACGTAGTGGCTTTTTCGTGTTATAAGTATTTCGATCGATGACGACTCCGTTTCGAAAAATCATTTCATCATCTTGGATCGAAAATTTGTCTTCTTCTTTTGTAACGAGGCGGTAGCCTGTTTTTTTATGAAAAAGAACATCACCGTATAAGATTTTTGTTCCAAGTTTTGTGGTGGCGTATTTGACATTAATGCGCAACTGATTTTTTCGTTTAATGATATAGTTGACAATTCCGGAATCGATCATTTCATGAATTGCATCTATATTACAATTGTTAACATAGATGGGATAGGACAATGTTTTTGCGATATGATGTGGAACGCCAATTTCATCAATATCTAAAGTTGGATCCGGTCCAATGACACTTCTTGCGGATTTATCGACACGTTTGCCCATCAAATTATTTCGAATGATACCTTCTTTTCCAGTCAGTCTTTTCTTAATTCCTTTCATACTACGGCCATTTGAAACCTTTTGTTTTTCTCCCGAGTTATCAAAAAGGCATCGAATTCGGAATTTCAGCATTTGGATATATTTTGCACGTTTGACCTCACTCGTTTTATTATTAATAATATGATTGTTGCTTTTGATAATTTCGATATACTGCAACGTTATGTCATCATCACATGTGACGGCATCCGCCAAAACATATGGCCTTGAAACAGGAGGAATGACAAGAAGTGTATTGATGATGAGATTTTTGGGATGAAAATGGTTAACATCCAACCCCATCAAACCGATATCCTCATCTGGTATGTTACTAAATATTTTATAGATTTCATTTTCAAACATGGGAATCCGCGTAACTTCCTGATCGATTTTAAAATTCATATAAATTTGTTTTTCAGAGGTCGAAAAAATATATTTCGGCTGAAAGGTTTTACAATGACTACAGACCTCTATTTTGTCCATTTTTTTGACGACAGCATGGAATCGTGTTGACTTGTTTCCCTTTAATACGCCTTCCAGAGAGAGTTTTTCGCTATTTAGCAATAGCTTGCTACATTTATAGCAGGTGCATTTCAAAACACTCAAGATCAAGCGATAATATAGTGGATGAAGAATTGAAACATTGAGATTGATATGTCCGAAATGGCCAACACAAAACTTGGAACACTTTTGACATGTTGGGCATATTTCGTTCGGTTCTAATACTCCCATGCGTTTATCATAAACAGAGTTCACTCCTGATAATTTTACACTATTGACTTCGCAAACCGACATACAATGAATTTCTTCTGTGGAATAGATTCCAAACTGGATCTTATCCAACTCGCGAAATTCTTTCTCAAACATGTTTAAAAAATAAATGATTCATAGATAATAATCATTTTTTTAATAATTTTTTTATTATATAAATGGCTGATCCAGTCACGTTAACCATGATTGCGATTTTCGCAACCCAATTTGTGAATGCTGGAGTAAATACAAAGTTTGAAAATGATCAAATATGCGATTTGGATGATCAAATTGATGACTTGAATACTCAGATTGTAACAGTAACAAACCAATGGAATAAGGTCTTAGGAGACGAACAGAATTTTCTGGACACCGTACGAGGAGACACAGTGAAAACACTTCAAAATTGTCAGACGCTTCAACAAAAGACAGTCAGCACGCAACAGACATTACGGCGGCAAAAATCTCTTTTGACTATTATGGCCTTTGTCATCGTGCTGGTAACAGGTCTATCGCTTTTCTTGAAACTATTGTTAAAAAATCAATCGGAAGGGATCAAAACGTCCCTCAATTTAGGTTCATACAAATTTAAAAAGTGATTATCCCTGAAATAAAATTGATCCTGTAGACGAAATGAAAGTATTTGTTTACCAGTGGACAACTGAGGCAAAACCTCAGGATATTGATAAATCATATGAAATAAGGGGATATGGTATTTCAGAAGATGGGACAAATGTGTGTCTTGAGGTGGAAAATTTCAAGCCATGGTTATGTGTCGAATTGAAGCACCCTCATACTCCGTCCGTGAAGGCAATGAAACAATGTCTACAAGGAAAAACTTTTGATAAGATTACTTTGACACAAAAAACAAAGTTATATTTCTATCAACATGAACGCGAATTTCCTATTTATAAGGTATACTTCCGATCAGATGTTTTACGGAAACGTTTTTATTATTCCTTTCAAAGGGCATCACGTGTTCGTTATCAAATGAAAGACAATCAAATAAAAATTCATGAATGTGATGCCTCACCAATTTTACAATTTTTATGTTCGCGTGATTTACCATCCTGTGGATGGGTCGAATTTATTGATGAAGAAAATTGTCGGAAACATAACAAAAATGGGCGATTCACACACGCTTCCGAAGAATATATTATTGACAACAAACGTTTACGAAAATATGTCGGTCATCCTGCAATTCCCGTGTTTAAATCCCTAAGTTTTGACTTGGAAGTATACTCGCATGACGAGAACCGTATGCCATCGGCAAATAATGTGGAAGACGTCATTTTTCAGATAGGGGTGGTTGTTCGAAAATCCGCAAATCGAAAATGTTATTTATTCACGTTAGCAAGACAAGAGATTCAAATCGTTGGATCTCATGTACAGTGTTTTGCATCCGAGAAGGACCTTTTAAAAGGATTTGCAGCATTCATTAAAAAAGAAAATCCTCACATATTATTGGGATATAATATTTTCGGATTTGACCTCCCATACTTGGTACAACGTTGCCGTCTTCATTCGATTTCAGAAATCTTTTACTGCGGAATGCCAAGAAAACTTGCTGCTGAGTTCAAGGAAGTTAAATGGTCAAGCAGTGCGTACCAATGTCAAGAGTTCAAGTATTTAGACTATGAAGGGAGGATATTTGTCGATCTGCTGCCTATTGTTCGGCGATCTTATAAGTTTTCCAATTATCGACTCAAAACAGTATCCGATTTTTTCCTCGGTGAAACAAAAGATCCTTTAACGGCCAAGGATATTTTTCGTGCCTACCGTTCCGACTTTCTTCAGCATGGAAATGGTATTCGATTAAAACAATGTGGTAAGTATTGTATTCAAGATTCGCGTTTGGTGTGCAAACTGTTCGAAAAACTCCAATGTTGGATAGAACTGCTTGAAATGGCAAAAATATGCAATGTCGGTATCATGCCACTTTTTACACAAGGGCAACAAATAAAAATATATAGCCAAGTCTATCGGAAATGTTTCAAGGAAAATCGTTTGGTGGATTCCTTTCATACGTTATCCATTCCACCTACAATTCAATTTGAGATGGATGACTACCAGGGTGCCTATGTGTTTCCACCGGATCCTGGTCTTTACTCGTGGGTCTTGCCATTCGATTTTTCCTCGCTTTATCCAACGACACAAATCGCGTATAATATTGATTACTCCACCCTGGTAATTGATGATACAGTGCCCGATGAGAAATGCAATATAGTTGAATGGAAAGAAGAAAATGGAAATTATTATCGTTATCGGTTTATTAAGGAGCCGTTGGGAGTGATTCCATCACTATTGAAGTCCTTGTTGGATCAGAGAAATGAAACAAAAAAGAAATTAAAATCGGAAAAGGATGAAACATTACGAAATATTTATGATAAACAACAATTAGCCTACAAGATTAGTGCGAATAGTATGTATGGTGGGATGGGTGTTAAAAAAGGTTATCTACCCTTTTTACCCGGTGCAATTTGCACAACTGCCAAAGGGCGGGAGTCAATACAAAAAGCTGCAAAATATGTGCAAGAAAAGCATAAAGGGAAAATTGTATATGGTGATTCTGTCACTCCCAACACCTTCGTTTACATTAAGAATATGAAAAGGGAGGTTCATATTATGACTATCGAACAACTCTTCTCAAAATACAAAAGCATGCCGTACCCACAATTTAAACCGGACCACCATGACATTCTACGAAAAGAACAATGCATACCGAATAATATTTTAATTGGGACCAAAAATGGATGGTCGAATATAAAACGCGTGATACGGCATATGGCAGGAAAATCATT
>NZGS01000057.1 GCA_002690995.1 Rhodospirillaceae bacterium | reverse complement strand
GCTGAAATATTTTAGACATTAATATGGCGAAACCTGCTAGACCTATAAAGCCAATAACAAATAACAGGAGGCTTAGGGAAATTTGTTCAGATAACACAGTTAGCAACCAAAGAGCTGTTAAGCATAGTAAAATGGCGAGGAAAATCTCTAATTTTCGCATCCAAGCCCCAGGCTTTGGCATAATCTTTAATGCAGCTGGGAATGCAGATACGGATAAGTAGGGCAAAGCTAGGCCCAAACCCATTAATAAAAAAATGATCACTATCTCCTGAGCCTCGCCTCCAAGAGCGAAGGTTAAAGCTGTTCCGACTAATGGTGCTGAGCATGGTGTTGCAAGTATTGTAGCGAACACTCCGGTAAAAAAGTGGCCCGACATTTTTGGCCAAATTGCCTGATTATGTCGGATAGGTATTGGTCTTGATAAGCTATCGATAAGCTTATCTGGTGCTTTGAACTTAAACCAACCTAAAAGGCTCGCAGAAAAAGCTAATATGAGTATGCATGACATTGTTATAAAAACTGGTTGTTGAAACTGCATGCCCCAGGTCACAAAAAAACCGAAGTTTTTAAGTAGAATCGCAAATACAGCCAGTGCGAAAAACGATGTTATTATCCCAACAGCTGAGCTGAGAAAACCTAGCCGCACTGATTTGCGATCTTGATCTACAGCCCTTGATATATCTAACAACTTAATCATAAGAACTGGAAGCACGCACGGCATAAAATTAAGTATCACGCCTCCAAGAAAAGCGATAAGAAAGATAGTCATTGTAATGTTGCCGATTTTCCAAAAGTGCGTGCTCGCAGTTTTAGATTTTACGGATGGACGAATAATCTCTCTTAATTCTATAAAACGCCCTTTGTCGACGAAGGTTAAAATTGCAGGAAATTCTGCAGGGGTAGTTGCATCTGGAAACTCAACCAAAACTTTTAGCTCTGCTGTTTTTTCGTCGCTAGATAACTTGACTGTGGGTTTAGCAAAATTAATGTGACTCATTGTCTCTAAGTAAACATCTGGTTCACTCAGTTTTGTGGACGAATTAATATTTAATGTTAATGTCTTCCCTTTAAGGTGCGAGCTTTTTAAGGCAAACCCTGGCCAGCTGCTTGCCGTAGGTATTAATCTTTCAAAATTTCTTAATACTTTTGAAAACTTACTTGGTGCGCCAGTCCCCGTGGGCAGTTGGAGTTTTAAAATTCCTTCTATTGGAATGCATATTTCTCTGCACGCGAGAGCGTTTAATGTAGTTCTTAAATTCAACGGGTGTTGATTACTTTTTATTGTGGCTGTTAGCGGTATAACAACGTGGTTGGCGTAGCCGAAACTTTGCATCCCATCAAGTGTGAAGCGCATGGGAACCGGCCAGCGCCATTCAATTTCCGCTAAATTGCTGGATTTATTTTCAATAAAACTAGGAGGAAAGCCGGCATCTCCCGGATTGCGCCAGTAAATTTTCCAGCCCTCATGAAGATAAAATTCTAGCCCTAAAGGTATTTTAGTTTCCTTACCTATGTCCTTAATACCACTTATTATTCTGAATTGGGCGAAGTCTGTTTTGACCCAGTTGGATTCTGGTGAACTGAACGCAAAAAAGGTTGGATAGAGAAAAAATAAAGCTGTCAAAATGATCTTTGTAGCCGCTATGAATGCTTTAGAAGGCCCCAAGCTTACATATTTTTTTGTTTCGAACATGAACTGAACTAATGTTTCACAAAAACTGTTTTCTATCTCTCTGTAACTAGGAAAAATAATGTTTAGAATTTACGAGGATGCTATAAACATAAGATAGTAACTAAATCATAGAAAGGAATAGTTGTCATAGCTATTGAAAACTACTTTTTAACAGGGAAGTTGCTGATAGCAATGCCAACAATGGGCGATCCTCGGTTCGTTCGATCGGTAATCTATGTTTGTGCACACAATGCCGACGGCGCCTTGGGGCTAATAATTAACAACAAAATGAACTCGCCTTCCTTTTCAGAGATTCTGGAGCAGCTTGAAATTCCGGCTTCGCACGACACAAAAAATGAAATTAAAGATGTATATTTCGGTGGCCCTGTTGAAACAGGACGTGGCTTTATTTTACATAGCTTGGAGTATAACTCTTCGGATACGCTAGTGGTCGATAATGAAATTGGAATGACGGCATCACTAGGAATCATTAAAGAATTGGCGGCCGGAACAGGACCTAATAATAGTCTTCTTGCCCTTGGCTATGCAGGGTGGGGAGCCGGACAACTTGATAACGAAATGCAAGAGAACGCCTGGCTAAGTGTAGACCCAGACCTTGATTTAATTTTTAATGAAGTTGTAGATTTAAAATGGGATAAGGCTCTCGAAAAAGTGGGAGTAAACGCTGCGCTTTTATCAACAGAATCAGGTCATGCTTAGGTAGTTTAAAATTTTTTTCCAGTTATACCTATCCCGCTGGAAAAAATTAGATACGCCCGATAAGCGAAAATTCTAATCGTTTAAAATTGTATCGTGTGCTGCTATTGCTGCTGCCTGAACAAGATCGTTCACTGTTGCATTCATTTGAACAATTTGCACTGGTTTTTCTAATCCAAGAAGTATTGGTCCGATGATGGTACCGCCGCCCACAGCCTGTAGTAGTTTGTAGCTTATATTTGCCGCATGAAGCCCTGGCATTATTAGGATATTTGCAGGGCCAGATAATCGGCAAAAGGGATAATTTTTTCGCAGTGACATGTCTAGAGCTACATCAACGCCCATCTCGCCATCGTACTCGAAGTCGACCTTTCTAAGGTCCAATATCTTAGTAGCTTCTTGGATACGTTGCATATGTTCACGATGCGGATAGCCAAAATTTGAGAATGATACAAGTGCGACTCTCGGTTCGTAGCCGAATGCCTTCGCTTTGGTTGCAGTTTGCACGGCTATATCGGCTAAAACTTCAGGTTCGGGTACTTCAGTTATATTTGTATCTGCTATAAACAATGCGTTATTGCGGGTTACAACTAGACTGCAGGTCATTAGTCGTTGTCCTGGTTTGGTATCTAAAACCCGTGTAATGTATTCGTGGTTCACTCCAAAACTGCGTGTTAGACCGGTAACCATAGCGTCAGCATGGCCATGCGCAACCATGGAAGCACCAAACACATTTCTATCTTGGTTAACCATTCGTTGAACATCTCGATAAAGATGTCCCTTCCGCTGAAGGCGTTGGTAGAGCGTTTGGGTATATTGAACATTATGTTTAGAGAGGCGCGCGTTGTGGATTTCTAGATTATCAACGGCGGATAGTCCTAAGCGTTTTATACTAGCTTTAACAATATCTTCTCTCCCAATCAGTATAGGTTGACCATACCCACTGCTCATAAAGGATATAGCTGCCCGAATGACGCGTTCCTCTTCACCCTCAGCAAATACCACTCGTTTTGGGGCTTGCCGAATGCGCGAATAGATCCCGCTGAGACTATTTGCTGTTGGGTTAAGTCTTGCGCTGAGGTCTCTCTCATATTTGTCAAAATCTTCTATGGGTTTTTTTGCGACACCTGTATCCATTGCTGCCTTTGCCACAGCAGCGGAAACTTTTACGATAAGCCTGGGGTCAAAGGGGGCTGGTATGATATAGTCCCGACCATATTGAAGGCTCTTTCCATAAGCTGCACTGACTTCATCTGGAACATCTTCTCTTGCTAGAAGGGCGATAGCGTGGGCCGCAGAAATCTTCATAGAATCATTTATCTCTGAAGCTCGCACGTCTAGTGCACCGCGAAAAATATATGGAAAACCAAGTACATTGTTTACCTGGTTAGGATAATCTGAACGACCTGTAGCCATAATTGCGTCTGCCCGAATTTTCTTTACTTCTTCCGGTGTTATCTCAGGGTCTGGATTTGCCATCGCAAAAATTATTGGGTCTTTTGCCATAGATGAAATTATTTTTTCGGAAAAGGCCCCCTTTATTGATAAACCCATCAACACATCCGAATTTTCTGCTGCCTCTTCAAGAGTGCGATATTCAGTGTCAACCGCATGAGCTGATTTCCATTGATTCATGCCTTCTTTTCTTCCCTTATACACGACACCATTAGAATCGCACATGATCACATTTTTATGAGGCATTCCCAGAGCCTTAAATAATTCTACACCCGCAATTGCCGCTGCTCCGGCCCCATTGACGACAACCCTAGTTTTCCTTATGTCTCTGTCCGTTAAATGAAGAGCGTTCAATAAACCAGCAAGGGAAATGATAGCTGTTCCATGTTGGTCATCGTGAAAAACTGGTATATCCAGGCTTTCCTTTAATTTTTGTTCTATAATGAAACATTCTGGCGCTTTAATATCTTCCAGATTTATACCTCCAAAAGATTTTCCAAGAACTCGGACACTATTAAAAAATTCATCTACGTCTTCGGTATCGACCTCAAGATCTATTCCGTCTATATCAGCGAACTTTTTAAAAAGAACTGCTTTCCCCTCCATGACGGGCTTGGCTGCCAGAGCGCCAATATTGCCTAAGCCGAGTACGGCGGTACCATTCGAAATAACCGCAACCATATTGCCTTTTGAGGTATAGTCGTAGGCTGTTGATGGATCCTTCTCGATTTCTAGGCACGGAACAGCAACGCCCGGAGAATATGCAAGAGATAGGTCTCTTTGTGTCGTTAAACTCTTAGTTGGCGCCATTTCAAGCTTTCCAGGCTTTCCTTGGGCATGAAAATCGAGTGCATCTTGATCACTTATTTTACTAGCTCCTACCATTATACGAGGCCTCCTTCAGCAAACTGCCAATGTATTCCTAAAAGTTGGTTGAATATGTTAGCGGCTTTGAGCGAATAGCGAAAGTAATTGGTGAAATTAGTATTAACCACTGCAAGGTAGTTGAAAAATTACAGCAAAAAAAATTGTACAGTGACACTAAAACGAATGTAAAAATAATTAACGAGTCATTTATTTCAAGAGATTGAAAATTGAACGAAAATATTGAGGTAAAATTAAAAGTAAAACATGAGATTACTGCCGCTGAGAAAAGCATTGGGAACCTAACTCCAATGTTAGCTCAGTACATTGAAATAAAAAGAGCCCATAGTAATCATTTGCTGTTCTACAGAATGGGTGATTTTTACGAATTGTTTTTCGAAGATGCCAAAGTGGCCTCTGATGCGCTTGATATTACTCTTACGAAGAGAGGAAAGAAGGATAACAAAGAAATCCCGATGTGCGGTGTTCCTGTTCATGCAGCGGATGTGTATTTAGCACGGCTAATCCGTAAGGGCTTCAAAGTAGCTGTTTGTAAACAAGTAGAAAAACCAGAAGAGGCTCGCAAAAGAGGTAGCAAGTCCGTAGTGAAACGAGAGGTGGTGAGGATAGTTACCCCTGGAACCGTCACAGAAGATAGTCTTCTTGAAGCGACACAAAATAATTTTCTAACGAGTCTGAGTTTTGTCCAAGA
The DNA here is from genome assembly GCA_002690995.1 of Rhodospirillaceae bacterium. Lineage (GTDB taxonomy): Bacteria > Pseudomonadota > Alphaproteobacteria > Thalassobaculales > Thalassobaculaceae. Next base: position 6,094 of record NZGS01000057.1, on the reverse strand, counting down.
CGTTGTGGGTCTAGCTTGGGTAGATATTTCTACGGGGGCTTTTCAAACTCAAAAATGTTGTGTTGAAGATTTAGGAACTGCTCTTTCAAGAATACAACCAACTGAAATTTTGATTTCAGATTTGATTGTTCAAAAACTGGATGAAGAAAAATACATTCAATCTCAGCTGGTCGACTGGAAGGAGCTGCTTACGCCATTAGCATATTCTCTTTTTGACAGTACGAATGGCGGGAGACGCTTACAAAAAATCTATGGAGTAACATCTCTAGATTCCTTCGGAACTTTTTCCAGAGCAGAGATATCGGCCGCAGGTGCTCTGGTAGAATATATTGAACTAACGCAACAGGGAAAGATACCAAAGTTATCATTACCGCAAAAATGGAGTGCTAGTGAAGTTCTTGAGATAGATGGTGCTACTCGTAACAACCTAGAAATAATTAGAACAATAGGAGGCTCAAAAAAGGGTTCATTACTGGCAACAATAGATAAAACGCTCACCAGTGCGGGGTCTCGCCTATTATTGACTTGGATATCAGCGCCATCCAAAAATCCTACGGTTATAAATAAACGCTTAGATGCCATCTCTTGTTTTTATGAAAATGAAGTTCTGTTAGGTTCTCTTAGGGATATTATTAGAACAGTCCCCGATATGGAGAGAGCGTTGTCCAGGCTTAGCGCGGACCGGGCGGGGCCAAGAGACCTGATCGCCATTAGGAATGCACTTTCTAAAACAGATATAATCAAGGCAGAGTTATTGACGGAGAATGTCGGGCTATCTCGTATTAAAGATGAATTCAAGAGGCATATTCAGGATCTAGACGGATATTGTTCTCTGGTTGGACTTTTGGAGAAGGCCCTTGCTGATGACCCGCCAATTTTAACTCGTGATGGCGGGTACATCGCTCCTGGCTTCAACGCAGAGCTTGATAGGTTGAGAAATCTGAAAGACGAAGGCCGAGGTCTCATCGTTGCCCTTCAGCAGAGATATGCAGAAGAGATGGAAATTAATTCTATAAAGATAAAGCATAATAACATTCTTGGTTTTTTTGTTGAGGTAACATCTCTGCATTCAGAAAAATTGATGTCACACCCAACCTTTATTCATAGACAAACAATGGCTAATTCTGCGCGGTTTACAACGGTTGAACTCTCAGAATTAGAGCGAGATATTAACCAGTCTTCTCAGAAATCTTTAGGTATAGAGGAAGAGTGCTTTAATAAACTACGAAGCGAAGTTTTAATTCATCATGAAAGAATTCTGGCATCGGCATTCGCTATAGCTGAAATTGATGTATTTTTAAGCCTTGCAAAATTAGCTGTAGAGCATGGATATGTTCGTCCAATTATTACTGCTGGAAAGGAGTTTGAAATTATCGATGGTCGACATCCTGTCGTAGAGGCTTTTTGCAAGGACGGTGAGCACTTCATTCCAAACTCGTGTGAATTAAAAGCAGAAAATAGGCTCTGGCTATTAACGGGTCCAAATATGGCAGGAAAAAGCACTTTCCTGCGCCAGAATGCATTGATCATTTTGATGGCGCAGCTGGGATCCTACGTGCCAGCTTCGTATGCTAAAATAGGTGTCATAGATCGTCTGTTTAGTAGAGTTGGAGCCGCAGATGACTTAGCGCGCGGACTGTCGACTTTTATGGTTGAAATGGTTGAAACAGCTTCCATATTAAATCAGGCGACAGAAAAATCATTTGTTATTCTAGACGAAATTGGTCGGGGTACGGCTACGTTTGATGGTTTGTCTATAGCGTGGGCAACGGTGGAACATTTACACCATGTCGTCCGATGTAGAACGCTGTTTGCAACTCATTATCACGAACTAACGAATCTTTCGTTAACTCTTGATGCTATGAGGTGTTATTCCATGAAAATAAAAGAGTGGAATGATGATATTATTTTTATTCACGAGGTTGTAGAAGGCGTGGCTCACCGTTCATATGGTACCCACGTCGCTAAATTAGCTGGCCTGCCAGAAAACGTGATAAACAGAGCAAAAGTAGTTCTGAGAGAACTTGAAAAGGGTGAAAAATCTCGGGCTATTAACTCTTTAGCAGAGGACCTGCCTCTGTTTAGTAACATTACCCAAGAAAATACTAGCGTAACAAAAAACGGTAGTAAATTGGAGGAATATTTATCAAAAATTATGCCTGATAACTTATCTCCTAAAGACGCTCTTGATATAGTTTATGAGTTAAAGGCATTGATGGATGAGTAAGTATCATTCACATTCAAAAAGTTTTGCATTCCAAAGTATTGACCCTAAAATTTTTCCTGACATGTGCAAGTCTCTACCAATATACGGTGCAAACGTTTCTTCGCATTCTAGGGCTAGCGTTTCCACGTCTCCGGGCATATCTGGTAGGGCAGCAATTAAGAGGTATTCCTCCCCGCTATCTGATACTAAATGAATAGGGCCTCTTTCGGCTATCATTCCGTCAAACCCGGGAAGTCTCATAACTCTGCCAAAAACTTTGGTGTCATCATCCATAACTAAGTTCCCTCTTAAAGTATAGAGAAGCTCTTGTGAGTTAATTTACGATAACACTACTTTAAAATAGAATTAAAGAAATTTGAAAATTCTACGGCGTTAGCATTAGGCCCAAAATGCTTTAGGTAACCTCCAGAAGGAGCCATTATAAAGGTAATAGCTGAGTGATCGATAAGATAGTCATCAGCATCATTAGTCTTTCGAAAATAGACCTTGTAAAGTTTTGCTACAGAACGAATCTGCTTCTCGGATCCTGTTAAGAAAATAATGCTTTCGTGAAAATTTTCTTTGTAGCTTTTCAGGACTTCGGCAGTATCCCTTAAAGGATCGAGGGTTATAAAAATTGGTTGTATATGCTTTGCTTTCGTGCCGAGTAAGTCCAATGCCTCACTTATAGTTGTGAGACCCATCGGACAGACATCAGGGCAAAAGGTAAAACCAAAGTAAATAATTTTAAATTTGTTTGGAAATGAGTTGTTGGTGATGTTGTTTCTGTCTTGATCTACCAATTCAAACGAACCTCCAACGAGGTCTGACCCTTTGTGCCGTTTTTCACTCTGCTGAACGAACAACCATGCCCCCGAAGCAATTAATACAACGAGTATTAGGCAGAGAATAGAAACTAGCAATTTAAAGGACCGAACAGTCAAAGCATTTTCTCTCTAGAATGGTAAACTAAAAAATCTCTTGAATAGTAGGAACGTTTGTACACTTCACCCGCCATGTCCCAGCAAAGTTTTCACAAGGATGTAGGTAATCAATTATTGTAGTTGATAGATTGTCGACTGATATGGAGAGAGCTCTTTCGGCTTCTATTTTGAGTGCTATTGTCAGAGCAGCTCGAATAACACCGCCGTGAGAAATACAAATCACATCTCTGCCTTTAAATTTTTTCGTACAATCTAGAATGCATTCCCTTACTCTGTCGATCACTTGTATAAAATTTTCGCCGTTAGGAGGTTTTTCTTTTGCTGGGGTTATCCAAAACTTGTCGTAGGCGTCACCAAAAAGAGACCGAACTTCCTCATATGTCTTTCCGGTCCAATCACCAAAATCTTGTTCCCCTAATCTATTCTCGATAATTTGTTGGGATACTTCTAGTCCGCCGCTAATTAGCGCATCTAGTGTTTGCTGGGTCCTTTTTAAATGGCTTGTAATCGCAATACCTTCTCTTGGTAATCTTTGAGCAAGTAGCTGAAAAGCATTTGCATTGGAGGTATTTGCTGATTTATCAGACGAGCCGTATATCCTCCCTTCAGGGTTGTCTACTGGCGCGTGTCGTATTAGATGCCACCGTGTCTCGAGCATTCCTTCTCCTTGCTTTGTTTCCTAGCTACTGCTACTGGCAAGATAGACAAGTACTGTTGCTTCAGAAACTTGTTGAGCTGCACCTAGAATATCGCCGGTATAGCCTTTAATCTGAAAGTTGGCTAGTAGGCCCACGACACCAGCAACCAATATTGCTAAAACAGCAGAAAGGATCGCCTTGTCAAAAGGAAGTAGTAAGAAAATTAAAAAAGATGTGAGTAAAAAGCCGCCTATAACCCCTCGGGTTTCCGGTTTGCCTGCATATCGAGCAAGGCCTTCGTCAGATGCTGGGATAGAAAAATATGGGATAAAAATTATAGAAAAACGAGATAATGCATGGGCGCAAATGATAGAAAGAATTGCAATTTCGTAAGGTTTCCCAGTAGCCAGAGTGATTATTGCATTCCATTTAATAAGGGTAATTAATAAAATCGCTAATACCCCGTAGGAACCTATCTTGCTATCTCTCATTTTCTCTATTTTTGATTTCTTATCGTTACCTCCTCCAAGGCCATCTGCCGTATCCGCGAGCCCGTCCTCGTGAAGAGCCCCAGTTAGAATTACTATGAAAAAGATAGCCATAACTGCCGATATCGCTATCGGAATCTGAACGACAAGTAAGATGTAAAAGAAAGCACCCCCGGCTAACCCTATGCCGGCGCCGATCAACGGAAAACACCAGCAGGCCTGCATTAAAGTACGATCATAATTAGTGATGAAATGAGTGGGAATTCTCGTAAAAAAAGTAAGTGCTATAAGAATATCTTCCAGACATTTAGAAAAATGAATTTTGCAAAATAATTTACCGAGCATGAGCAAACGGAACTTCCCAAAAAGACCATTACGCGGTATAGAGCCTCAACGTTTTTATTTACAAACCACCGTATAAAAGAGGCAAGTTCCGTATGGGAGACGCTACGCATAAATCAGCTATTTCATCTCTACAGGAGGTGCGTGACCTTATCAAGGAATTACCTGAACCGGATTTAGAAAGTGCGAAAAAAGCCGCTTCGCACAATGCACAATTAACAAAACCATTGGGATCACTTGGGAAATTGGAAGATCTTGTAGCGTGGTTGGCTTCATGGCAAGCCGAATACCCTCCGAGGCTCAACCATCCTCGCACATCAGTTTTTGCGGGCAATCATGGTATAGCAAAGTATGAGGTTTCTGCTTTTCCAAGTTCGGTTACTAGCGAAATGGTCAAAAACTTTGTTGAAGGTGGTGCAGCCGTTAACCAGCTGTGTAAAACATTTGACGCCGATTTGCGTGTTTACGAGCTTGGTTTGGAACATCCAACCTCAGATTTCACAAAAGAACCCGCAATGACTGAAGAAGAATGCGTTCGAGCTATGGCTTATGGGATGATGGCAATAGAGCCTGGGTTTGATATTATTTGCCTAGGCGAAATGGGAATTGGGAATACCACGTCTGCTGCAGCAATTTCAATGGCTCTCTTTGGGGGAACTGCGAAAGATTGGGTGGGCCGTGGAACAGGGATAAATTCTGAGACTTTAGAAAGAAAAATAGAGTTAGTTCAAAAAGCAGTGGAGCTCCATTCAGCTGAAACCAAAGATCCATTAAGTTTGTTTGCCGCTTTGGGCGGTCTAGAACTCGCTGCAATAGTGGGCGCTATCGTTGCTGCAAGATTAGCTCGTGTGCCAGTTATATTGGATGGATTTGCCTGTACCGTTTCTGCTTCTGTTTTATTTGCCATCGATCCAAGAACTGTGGACCACTGTCTAGTGGCCCACCGCTCTGTTGAGCCCGGACACTCTAGGCTTCTAGAATTGATGCGTAAGGAGCCGGTACTAGACCTTGGATTACGCTTGGGTGAGGCGTCGGGGGCTACATTAGCTATTGGAATTTTAAAAGCAGCTGTCGGTTGCCATACTGGTATGGCTACGTTTGCCTCTGCTGGAATTAGCAAATCGGTAGATCTTTAATTACTGCTTTTTAACTGCCCTACACCAATTTGAGGTTTCCAGCTGCTGACCTGCCGTCACGTCCCTCTTCAAGATCATATGAAACAGCATCATCCTCGTTCAAGGTTGCAATTCCGGCGGCTTGGAGAGCTGTGATGTGAACGAAAACATCGTTCCCTCCTTCATCAGGTTGTATAAATCCAAAGCCTTTTGCATTGTTGAACCATTTGACTTTTCCCGTTGGCATATCTTTTCCTTTGAATAGTTTTCTATGTCAGGTTTAGAAAAATAAAGTTGTTAAACGCTAAATTTTCATTCTTTGAAATAACAGTATCTTAAAATTTTAAATTCATCAAAAATT
>NZGS01000056.1 GCA_002690995.1 Rhodospirillaceae bacterium | reverse complement strand
GACCCCTTACGCAGCACAGGTGGCTGCAGAGGATGCTGGGAAAAAAGCTGCAGAGCACGGTATGCAAATTCTAGATATAGAAGTTAGTGGCCCAGGTTCTGGCCGAGAGTCAGCGCTGCGAGCCCTGCAAACTGTTGGATTTCAAGTCAATTCAATTAAAGACGTAACACCCATTCCCCATAATGGATGTCGCCCTCCCAAAAGAAGGCGCGTTTAGGAGAGAATTAGAAGCAAAATGACTCGCGATTATCGCGGGCTACTTTGCAAACGTTTCTAGAAGTGAAAAAGTAACTAGCTTTGAAAGTATTAATAATGAGGTTTTTGCGGTGATTCAGAAAAATTGGCAAGCTTTGATCAAACCAACTAATTTAGAGGTTTTACCAGGTGGAGAACCTGGTTTAAAGGCAACTGTTGTGGCGGAACCCCTCGAGCGAGGCTACGGACTAACGCTTGGAAATGGACTGCGACGGATACTTTTGTCATCGCTCCAAGGCGCTGCAGTGACAGCTATTCAAATAGACGGCATTTTGCATGAATTTACAAGCATCCCAGGTGTGCGTGAAGATGTAACCGACATGGTGCTGAATATAAAACTTATGGCTTTGCGTATGGAGGGCGATGGGCCCAAGAAAATGCGTTTAACGGCCGAGGGCCCAGGTGAAGTGACGGCAGGTATGATAGATACCGGCGCCGATGTTGAATTAATGAATCCGGATTTAGTTTTGTGTGCCTTAGATAAAGGTGCAACTTTAACAATGGAGTTCACTGTTGAGACGGGTAAGGGCTACGTCCCTGCCAACTCAAATCGTTCAGACGAGTCACCAATAGGGATGATACCGGTTGATGCGGTATTTAGCCCGGTAAAGCAGGTTTCTTATAAAGTGGAGAACAGCAGGGTGGGACAGGTTACAGACTTTGACAAGCTTACCCTGAACATCGAAACAGATGGTTCGATGACTCCCGAGGATGCAATCGCGTACGCGGCACGAATACTGCAGGACCAGCTTCAGTTATTTATAAATTTTGAAGAACCGAAACAAGCTGAAGAGAAGGACGAAACACAAGAGCTACCATTTAATAAGAACTTACTTAGAAAAGTTGACGAATTAGAACTATCTGTACGTTCCGCTAATTGTTTGAAAAACGATAACATAGTTTATATTGGTGATTTAGTTCAAAAAAGTGAACCGGAAATGCTACGCACGCCAAACTTTGGTAGAAAAAGTTTAAATGAAATTAAAGAGGTGCTCGGAACAATGGGGCTTTCACTAGGGATGGATGTTATGAACTGGCCCCCAGATAATATTGAAGAATTGGCTCGGAGGCTGGAAGAGCCCTTTTAATTTCGCCGTAGAGAGTTAGAGAATATAAAGTAGGAGTAATACTTATGCGCCACGGTAAATCTGGGCGCCGTCTTAACAGGACGGCAAGTCATAGGAAAGCAATGTTCCAAAATATGGCGAACGCGCTTATTAAGCACGAACAAATAATAACTACTCTCCCAAAAGCTAAAGACCTTCGGCGTGTAGTGGAAAAGCTCATCACTCTAGGAAAATCAGATACTCTGCACTCTCGCCGGTTAGTGTTTTCGCGCCTCCGCGATGAGGCTATGACAAAAAAGCTGTTTGACGTTCTTAGCGCCCGTTACATGGAACGGCCAGGAGGATATACGCGGGTGCTTAAAGCAGGGTTCAGGTATGGAGACAGTGCGCCAATGGCGGTAATTGAGCTTGTTGACCGTGATGAAGATGCACGTGGATTGGACTCTGGCTACATACCAGAGCCAGAGGACGAGCCGTCCGCCACAACGCCTGCTGCAATCTGATAATATTACAGGCCGACTCTAACCGTTAAATCGGTTTCCCTTTACCTGTGTGAAACGCGAGCGCTGGCCGTTCGAAGCGTTTTCAGTGTTCATTACTGACTATTTTAATATTTTACCCTATAGTTGCGATTTAACCAGAATATTGCAGTATTAATGAGTCTATCCTGGCTCGTTTAGGAAAAACCTTATGAAATCTCGAAAAGGTACTTTTTTCAATGTGCTGCACGCCGACTGTCTCAAGACAGATTTAAGAAGTAAAGTACTGATCTTATCTATTATAGCTGTTTTCGGGGCGGCTTTTCCTATGACGAGTTTAGCTAAAGACATTCCGGGAACGCGCGAGGAAATACAACTTAGTTTTGCGCCGCTTGTTAATCGTACGGGACCGGCAGTTGTTAATATTTTTGCCAGAACTCAAAGGATGGAAAGAGTAAAGTCTCCATTATTCGCAGATCCATTCTTTGAACAATTTTTTGGTAAGCTATTTGAACGTCGTCCACAAATGCGTAATCATCAATCACTTGGTTCAGGTGTGGTAATCAAACCAAATGGTATAGTTGTTACCAATAATCATGTTATCGCCGGTGCGACTGAGGTGAAAGTTGTTCTTTCAAATAGAAGAGAGTTCGATGCCGAAATTCTGCTGGCTGATAAAAAAACCGATTTAGCGATTTTAAAGTTAGATGTAGGTTTAGAAAAGCTACCCTTTATCGAACTAAGAGATTCGGATACTTTAGAAGTTGGCGATTTGGTTTTGGCTATAGGGAATCCTTTTGGTGTTGGGCAGACTGTCACCAGCGGGATTGTCTCCGCCTTGGCAAGAACTGCTGCAGGTATTACAGACTACAGTTTTTTTATTCAGACGGATGCTTCAATCAATCCTGGTAACTCTGGGGGAGCGCTGATTGCTATGGATGGACGCCTCGTGGGCATAAACACTGCAATTTTTAGTAATAAACGTGGCACTGGCGGATCAGTGGGAATTGGGTTTGCAGTTCCTTCTAATATGGTGAAGACAGTTGTAGATTCAGTCGAAAAAGGAAAAGTCGTTAGACCATGGCTCGGTGCTACAGGACAAACTATAGATCCTGACTTGGCTAGAGAGTTTGAATTGAAGAGACCGGCTGGAGTTATTATAAATAAAGTTTACCCGGAAAGCTCTGCTGTTGAGGCGGGTTTAAAACCTGGCGATATAGTTCTATCCATAAATAAAAAACCGATAGACGATCGCGATATACTTCGCTACCGGATAGCCACGTTGCCATTGGGAAAAACATTCTCAATGCGAGTAATAAGAAATGGCAAACCGAAGACACTTCGTTTGGTCGCGAAGGCTCCGCCGACTTTACCCAAACCTAATGTCTATAAAGTTCCCGGGAGAAATCCGTTTAATGGTGCTACCGTAGCAAATTTATCACCCGCTTTCGCGCTCGATAATGGCCTGGACGATATGAAACGTGGCGTGGTTGTTGTCAGTAGCGGTGGAGGGAGCGTAGCCGAAAGACTTGGATTGAAAAAAGGGGATATTGTTTTAACAATAAATTCAAAAAAAGTATCTACAGTTAAAATTTTTAAGCAAGTTGTCTCCTATAGACGCAAGTTGTGGAGGATTTCGATCTTGCGTGATGATAAGGTTCTAACTACAGAGATCCCTGATAATTAAATGTCAAATCTTTTTGAGAGTTTGATTGCTCGACCCTTAGCCGAAAAAATGCGCCCCACGAGGTTGGAGTTATTGGTGGGACAGGAGCATTTGCTCGCTCACGATGCACCACTTGGGAGAATGCTTCGTGAACGCCGTGCTTCATCTATGATACTTTGGGGTCCCCCTGGTTCGGGTAAAACAACCCTAGCTAAAATAATAGCAGAACACGTAAATATGAATTTTGAACCGCTATCTGCAGTTTTCTCTGGGGTTTCAGACCTACGAAAGGTGTTTGATAAAGCTTTAGAAAGAAAGAAAGTGGGAGAAGAAACCTTGTTGTTTGTTGATGAAATCCATCGATTTAATCGGGCCCAACAAGACAGTTTTCTTCCATTTGTTGAAGACGGAACAGTTGTTTTGGTTGGAGCTACTACGGAGAATCCCTCTTTTGAACTTAACTCGGCCTTACTTTCGCGCTGCAAGGTTTTTATATTGCAGAAAATTGCTAAAGCCGGGCTAGAGAATCTTGTCAAGCGAGCAGAGAAATTAGAAGGAAAAGAACTCCCTCTCGAGCAAAGGGCAAGGGACGCCCTATTATCTATGGCAGATGGTGATGGGAGGTTCTTATTGAATATGATCGAAGAGCTTTTTCATTTGCCTTCATCTCCTAAATTAACTACAGAGGAATTGTCGAAAGCAGTTCAAAAAAAAATACCCATCTACGATAAGAATAAAGATGAGCATTACAACTTAATAAGTGCTCTACATAAATCCCTTAGAGGGTCCGACGTAGATGCGGCTTTATATTGGTTAGCAAGAATGTTAATAGGAGGAGAGGACCCAAATTACATATCTCGCCGTCTGTTAAGGTTCGCTTCAGAAGATATTGGAATGGCAGATCCAAATGCCGTTACTCACGCTATATCTTGTTGGGATGGATATAAAAGAATTGGCTCACCTGAAGGGGATCTTTTCCTTGCGCAATCTGTAATTTACTTGGCAACAGCACCAAAATCTAATGCGGCGTACAAAGCCCTCAGCAACGCAGTTTCAATTGCTAAACAAAATGCAGGGCTGGCACCACCGAAACATATATTAAATGCACCAACCGAGTTAATGAAAAATCTTGGATACGGAAAAAATTATTCTTATGACCATAATTTTGCTAACAGTTTCTCTGGACAAAATTACTTTCCAGAAGGGATGGAGAGATTTTGTTTTTACAAACCAAAAGAAACTGGATTTGAGAGGGAAATTATAAAAAGGCTGCAATATTGGGAAAAACTTCGGCAAGATAAGGAGTGATAAAAAACTGAACTTTGACGGATTTATTGGTGTTGATTGGTCTGGAGCAAAGGGAACCAATTTACCCGGACTACAAGTAGCTTTTGCGGAACCTGGAAACAAATCGCCATATCTTGTTAAGCCGCCGGAAGGCAGATGGTGGAACAGGTCATCATTTGTTGAGTGGTTAATAACGGAACTTCGCCATCATCGCCTTTTAATAGGTGCTGATTTTGCATTCGGTTACCCACTTGCAGACGAAGGCGCCTTTTTCCCTGGTTTGCAATTTCAACCAAAAACAGCGGCTGCTTTATGGGATTTGGTTGAGAAATACACTGGGTCTGACAACAACTTTTATGGCGCGGATTTTTATAAACGACAAGATTTGGAATTCCATCGCTATTACCTATCTCCATATGGAAAGGGGGACCGATATAGATTTCGTCAGCGTCTTACAGAAATAGCATGTTCAGCTATTACAGCCCCGCACCCTGTATTGAAATGTATAGGTGCGGCAAATGTTGGTACGGGTTCATTGGCTGGTATGCGTATTTTAAGATATTTATCAGTCGAGATGCCAGAATCGTTATCTATATGGCCGTTCAAGCAACCAATTACAAATTCTGGCATAGTCGAAGTATTTCCGCGTCTTTACTTTAAATTGGCAAACACAGACCCAAGTTTGTGGCGGAACCGAGAGAATATCAACCAAACGTTGGCTTTTTACAAATCCGAAAAGCTGAGTGACCACATAGAAATTAATAGAGAAGATGAAGCAGATGCTTTGGTGTCCGCAGCTGCCCTGAGGTTATTATCTAGCGACGAAGAGTTGTGGTCGGCACCAAAAAGTTTTGAAACTGCGATCAAAGCCGAAGGATGGATCTTTGGGGTAAAATAAAAAGGTTTGAATTGATGAAGATACTAGTCATGGTAGCCATAGGAGGCGCAATAGGTGCGGTCGCAAGGCAGCAATCTAATCAACTTATTATGAGGATTTGGGGGGGGGAGTTTCCTATTGGTACGATCTTCGTGAATATCTTTGGTTCTTTCATAATGGGGTTGCTCTTCGAACTTTTTACATCAAAAATTACGATTAGTTATGAATGGAGAACCCTCATTTTCACGGGCGTTTTAGCTTCATTTACAACTTTTTCCAGTTTTGCATTGGATGTAGCGTTATTAACCGAACGCAATGAATATTTTAGCGCCGCGATTTACATAGGGGGATCAGTTATTTTATCAATTGGATTTTTATTTCTTGGATTATGGGCCATGAGAGGAGTCCTAAGTTGACCGAAGTCCAAATAAAGACAGTGGAATCACAGGATGCTGACATTCGTCTTGACCGTTGGTTTAGGGCCCGTTATCCGGGAATCGGTCATGGTGTTATCGAGAAGTTACTACGTACCGGGCAAATTAGGGTTGATGGCCGCAGAGTAAAGGCTAGTTTTCGATTGGAGGCGGGGCAAAAGGTCCGTATTCCTCCGATACAATCGACTGCGTGTGCCAAGCAAGCTAAGCAAATTAAAATTAATAAAAAAGTTTCTGATGCGTTGGGCCAGACATTAGTGAACTCGGTACTTCATCTGGATGAAGAAATAATTGTTATAGATAAACCAGCAGGTCTTGCTGTTCAGGGTGGAACTAATATCAGTCGGCATATAGATGGCGTTCTCGATGCTCTATCATTTGGCAAGGCGCAGAAGCCAAAATTAGTTCATAGATTAGATAAAGATACATCGGGCATACTTCTGCTTGCAAGAGATAGGGTTGCTGCTCGATGGCTTACTAGAGATTTTCGTGAACAGGCTATAGTGAAAACGTATTGGGCGCTTATAGTAGGTGAACTTCGGCCAGTAAAAGGAGTAATTGACGCGCCTATCGGTAAAACTATCAGAGAAAATAGCGAAAAAATAACTGTTAACCCAAAAGATGGGCAAACAGCGATTACTCACTATGCTATTGTCGAGCAATTGGGAAGAAAAGCGTCGTGGGTTGCGCTGCGACCAAAAACTGGTAGAACCCATCAACTTCGGGTGCACATGGCATCTCTAGGAACGCCAATTCATGGAGATGGAAAGTACGGAGGTGCAAAAGCATTCCTAGATTTGCAAGGTATATCAAAAAAAATTCATCTACATGCGCGCGATATACTGGTCAGGCGTCCAAATGGAAAAGAACTTTTCATAACAGCGGAGTTACCAAGCCATATGAAGAGCTCATGGTCCCAGCTGGGGCTCGACAGTAAAAATTATAGAGACCCCTTTTGACTAATGACAATAATTTAACGGAACATTTTGATCTATCTAAATTGCAAATGGGCGACAATTTTGTGTGCGATGGAAAGAATTAACATTAGAGGGATTCTATGAAGCGCTTTTATAAAAAAGTTGAGGTGAGTTCAACTGATAAGGGGTTTTTAATTACTCTGGACACAAAGGCCCTTTTGTCTCCTGGCAAATCTATATTAGTCTTGCCAACGAAAGCACTTGCAGATGCAATTGCGGATGAGTGGGGAAATCAAGAAATAAATATAATACCTAGCACAATGCCCTTTATGACATTGAGCGCAACAGCAATTGATAGGGTTAGGCCTAGACTTGACGACACTATAGATGAAATATTAAATTTTCTTCAGACAGATCTATTGTGTTACCGTGCCGAGGAACCAGAAGCTCTTGTTCTCGAACAAGATCAGCTATGGAAGCCGCTTTTAAAATGGTGTGAGGGCTTTGTAGGGTCAGCTTTCAATGTCACATCTGGGATAATGCCTGTTATGCAAGCCCCCAAATTAATTTCCTCAGCGCAAAAAATTCTAAAATCCTATAATGAATTTCAACTGCTCGGGCTCCACCAATTCACCAGTATCTCGGGATCGGCTGTAATCGGCCTCTCACTTTTGGAACGCCAGATTGAGTTAGAAGCAGCCTGTCAGGCCGCATTTGTTGATGATTACTTTCAGATAGATAATTGGGGTGAAGACGCAGAAGCATCATTACGAATTGCGAACAGACGCCGAGAAATGTTAGAAATAAAAGAATTTTTGGATTTGGTGTTACCAAGAAAATAAACATTTCTAAATAAGTACTACATTCGAGTTGGTAAATAAAATGCAAGACATCATAAGAAAATTAGAAGAAATGCGTGACAAGGCGCGTTTAGGTGGTGGAGAAAGACGTATAAAGGCTCAGCACGCCAAGGGAAAACTGACCGCTCGAGAAAGGATTGAAATTCTCTATGATGAAGGGTCTTTTGAAGAATGGGATATGTTTGTAGAACATCGCTGCAACGATTTTGGGATGGACAGAGAAAAGATACCTGGTGATGGAGTTGTGACAGGATTTGGCACAATTAATGGACGTTTATGCTTTGTCTTTAGCCAAGATTTCACAGTGTTTGGAGGAGCTTTATCAGAGGCTCATGCTGAAAAAATTTGTAAAATAATGGACCAAGCTATTAAGGTTGGTGCACCCGTAATTGGTTTAAATGACTCTGGAGGGGCTAGAATTCAAGAGGGAGTAGCATCACTAGGTGGTTATGCAGAAGTTTTCCAAAGGAATGTATTAGCCTCGGGAGTTGTTCCACAAATCTCTATGATTATGGGCCCCTGCGCTGGGGGAGCAGTTTATTCACCTGCCATGACAGACTTTATTTTCATGGTTGAAGATAGTTCTTATATGTTCGTCACAGGGCCTGATGTTGTAAAAACGGTTACACACGAAACCGTCTCACATGAGGAACTTGGGGGTGCTATTACACACTCCAGCAAATCTGGTGTTGCTGACCATGCTTTTGAAAATGACGTCGAAGCGTTACTGCAGTTGCGGCGTTTTATAGATTTTCTGCCTGCTTCGAACCGAGAGAAAGCACCAGAGTGGGTGACAACCGACCCGATAGAAAGGTCAGAGCCTTCTCTCAATACCTTGGTCCCTAAAAATGCCAACAAGCCCTACGATATGAAGGAATTAATTGTAAAAATTGTAGACGAAGGTGATTTTTTTGAGCTGCAACCAAATTTTGCGGCCAATATTATCATCGGCTTCGCACGTGTGCAGGGATCAACTATAGGTATTATAGCTAATCAACCCATGGTCCTGGCCGGTTGTCTCGATATAGATTCATCTAAAAAAGCTGCAAGATTTGTTCGATTTTGTGATTGCTTTAATATCCCAATCCTCACTTTAGTTGACGTTCCGGGCTTTCTTCCTGGCACCCAACAAGAGTATGGGGGCATTATTAAACATGGTGCCAAGCTACTCTTTGCTTACGCGGAGGCAACAATTCCAAAAGTCACAGTTATTACGCGAAAAGCATATGGCGGGGCCTACGATGTAATGAGCTCAAAACATCTTAGAGGAGACGTTAACTTTGCATGGCCAACAGCAGAGATCGCTGTTATGGGAGCAAAGGGCGCTGTAGAGATAATTTTTAGGGGAGATTTGGGGGATCAAGAGAAGATTGCAAACCGCACAGCCGAATATAGTGAAAAATTTGCGAATCCTTCCGCAGCTAGCGCTAGGGGTTATATCGACGATGTCATCATGCCCCAAAATACGCGTGGTCGTATAGCAAGGGCATTTATGATGCTTCGCAATAAACAACTAGAAAATCCGTGGAAAAAACATGACAACATCCCTTTGTAGGAACTTCAAGTAAATCGCCTTTTCGTTTCCAGCTTAAATTAGGTGGGGATCGCATCTCTGGCCAATTGGTCTGCTTTCTCGTTTTCGACATGCCCAGCGTGACCCTTTACCCAGCACCATTCTATTTGGTGAACTTTCATCGCAGCTTCGAGACGTATCCACAAATCTTTATTTTTTACTGGTTTCTTACTGGCCGTTTTCCATTCGCGGGCTTTCCAGGTATGTATCCATTTTGTGATGCCGTCTTTTAAATATGTACTGTCTGTGTATAGACTCACTTGAACAGGTTTAGTTAGAGCCTCAAGTGCAGAAATAGCTGCCATCAGCTCCATACGGTTATTAGTAGTTGAAATTTCTCCTCCAGATAACTCTTTTTCGTTCTGATTATAACGAAGTATAGCGCCCCACCCTCCTGGACCAGGATTCCCACTGCAGGCCCCATCGGTAAAAATAACAACTTTTTTCATATTTTTGCACCGTAATCTGATGCATCACTGAGCTGCTGATGAAATCGGAGTTTTTTCAAATAGCTCATTGGATCTTTTGGTTTTACCAATGCATCTTCTGGATGATTTAACCAGTCGTAAAGTCTTGTCAGTAAAAATCGAATAGCGCTGCCTCTAATTAATACGGGTAGCGAAGCAATCTCTTCCTTGGACAAAGTGCGTATCTCGGTGTATGCAGATAAAATGCAACTTGATTTTTTAAGGTCGAAAAGTTCATTCTCATCAAAGCACCAAGCATTAATGCAAATAGCTATATCATATGCTAAAAAATCATTACACGCGAAGTAAAAGTCGATAACTCCGGATAAGTTATCGTCTTTGAAAAACACATTATCCGGGAAGAGATCGGCATGTATAATCCCAGAAGGCAGGCTTCTAGGCCAGTTTGCTTCCAGCCAGTTCAGTTCTTGATTAAGTTCATTAAATAGATTGATGTAAATTT
This sequence comes from Rhodospirillaceae bacterium, assembly GCA_002690995.1. GTDB lineage: Bacteria > Pseudomonadota > Alphaproteobacteria > Thalassobaculales > Thalassobaculaceae. The sequence goes on along the minus strand of NZGS01000056.1, from coordinate 194 downwards.
CCCGTTCATGGATCCTGCATGAATCCAATAACGGTCGCCAAGCGGTAAGGGTTAACGCATTTGTGCGGGTGCCTTGAAAACTTTTACCAAATTCGTGCATTATGGCCATGGTCGAACCCAACGCTTTACAGTGATCAAGAGTGGTTTGCCTCGGCCAGCTACCCTGCAGATATGTCACAATCGCGGCCGGTTTT
>NZGS01000055.1 GCA_002690995.1 Rhodospirillaceae bacterium | reverse complement strand
TTTAACGAGCTAGGTATAGTAAATAAACTACTTATCGGAAACATTTTTTGTAGTGGTAGCGTCGTCGAGGCCCTTCATTATATCACGGTTTACAGATATTAATGCATCGAGGCTCGCATCCCCGTTCATTGCGGCTTGAGTTTCTTTACCGACCCATAGTCCCAGACTCAATATACCGCCGCGTAATTTTTCAGGTAATTTATTATTCTCACTTCTGCAATCTTCCATAAACGCTGACCATACCTCATTATTCCAGTTGAGAGCTTCGGCTAATTTTTGCATTTTAGCGGGATCTTTTTTCATATCACCTGCTGTTTCTTGGGCATCTATTAGCGCAGCCGTTACTTGTGCGAGCAACCTATATTCTGCATTCCTTGTTGAGGCAGTTTGGTTTAAGGCTTTTTTATAAGCGTCAATCCCCGACATTTGTAGCCTCTAACTGGGCAGCTTTTTTGCCCACTTTCAACATTTCATCCTCGTAGTTCATGAGAACCTTGCAGGTCTTCATCGCTCGGTAATAATTTCCGCTGTTAACATCTTCCACAATATGGAGCAGTGTACGCCGAACCTCCGAGAATGTCGTTGCGTCCATAAAATCCTCAACGTAAGTCATAAATGTATCTCGATAGTTCTTGACGTTTTCTTGGTCCAAATACATCACCAGGATTGAAAAGTAAATGCGGCGCGAGGGTGTGGTAGCCTCGTTCTCTTGCATCACGTCTTTACCTAGTAGAATTGTAGCTTCGTTCTGAAGCACCAAGGAGGCCCCTTTGCTTCCGGCAACCATAACGGCGCCATTAACAACAAACTTCTCCCCCGACTTTACATTTATCTTAAGAGGCATCGCGGTCCAGTCGTATTATGGTAGGTATATTTTCACGCATTTGACGATTCGTTGTCAAATAAAAGCTTTTGATCTCATGTTCCGTATGCCGAGGCGATTTACATAATTGTATTTTGGGAAAAGTAGTATCGAGATTTAGTTCTGAATTCGAAAAATTTTAATTCAAAAAATATTTTCTAATTTTCTAAATAATTATCTATTTATCAATGTGATATATTATTTTCTTAAATCCATCTCACAGAAGAAAAATCAGCTACTTTGCAAAATTATATTCTGAAGACGATCACGCTTATAACGGTAAGGTTATAAATTTCTGATGCTGGTATTAAACAATTTTTTGCATCAAGTTATTTCCGCTTCATCATTTCTAGTTTCGAATCACCCGATTCTGGCGCACCTTATATTAATAAATTTGTCATAAAAGTAGTTATTCGTCATTGAATTAAGTTTTGCCTAAAGACGAATTAAAGATCAAAAAGAGATTAGGGTGGGCATTATAACCCACCCTAAATATATGCACTTATCTGAAAAGACCAAGCAGCGACTGTGGTCTTTGGTTAGCAATACCGATTGCCTGCACTGCAAGCTGTTGTTGCACCTGCAATGCTGTAAGTCTTGCGGACTCAGTTGCCAAATCAGCGTCAACATAAGAACCAATGACTTCTTCCCTTGTTGCCTTTAATGTGGTCAGGAAATCGCTTCGTGCTTGCAACTCGTTGGATCTCGCGGAGAGTTGCCCGAGGGCATTTGATAATGCGGTCTCATAGGCGGTGAACTGGCTGGCCAGAATGGAGTTTGTCCGAGCAGTGGTTGCGCCCCCATTCGTTGAGAACGAATTCAGATGTGTAAACAACAATACCGTTTCAGCTTTAGTGATTGTAAACGTCCCAGAAGAAGCCGCGATTGATGCGGCTCCAAAGACAAGATCAGTAGCAACAGTGATGTCATTTCCACCCCCTCCGACAGAAAACAGATCAACCAGATTCCCACCTACCGAGTCCTTATTGGCAGCTTGTTTTGCAAGCGCCCTAGCTTGCGAAACAAGATCTTGAATTTCATTACCAAGATCGGTCCGCTGAGCAGCCGTGATGGCATCACTTGCTTGTTCCTGAAACTTTGACCTTATTTGCGCTGTTAGGTCACTTATTCCTTCCGCAGCGGCAAGGGTATAATCTACAATACCCTTGACCCTTGCAATAGTGGTTTGTACTGAATCTATTGCTGCAATCTCACCTCTCAACCCTTGGGCAATTTGAAAGGAAGATGCGTCGTCCAGAGCGCTTGCAACACGGAGCCCAGATGCCACTCGGTTCTGAGAGATATCTAAGTTTCTGTTGATTTTATTTAGGCTTTGAAGTGCGGTGTAAGCCGCAGGATTCGTGTATATAGAATTAAATGCTACCATTTATCGGTCCCTTTATTCTAAGGTTAGCGGGCTTTTTGCCCAAACACGACAGAGGTTTTTACCACTTCGCCCTTTAAGATAGAGACGGATTTTTAAAATTGTCAACAAAAAAGTTTTAAAAAGCTATCCTGCAACTTGGCAGAGCTTTTTAAATTAAATTTTTCTTCGCGTTTACAGTAAGCTAAGTCTATTTATTTTTTTTGTTTTAAGGAAAGCGGAGGACATATTTCCTGTCCTCCACTATCCTTATAAACATTAATTAGACATTAACCACGGAACAGTGAAAGAATTGTATTAGGTCTCGTGTTCGCTATTGATAATGTTTGAACTGACAGCTCTTGTTGAATTTGTTGTGATGTAAGCTTTGCTGACTCTCTGGCTAAATCGGCGTCAACGATATTACCCAAACCAATTGACGTTGTATCGCGCAGCTCTTCCAGGAAACCTGTTTGAAGTTCAAGCGCGCGGACCTCGGCACCAATCGTGCCTAACGCAGCAGCAACATTGGTTTGAAGTGTAGTGAATTGTCCGACAATAACACTTTGTGCATTAACCGCAGTGTGACCAGCGCCTAATATACCAGCAAGACTGCGCAAATGGTTTTTCACATCAGGCTGTGCAGTTAGAGTCAACTGGCCGCCTCCTATGTTCGATAGCGTGTTTACACTAGTCGCGCCGGACGTTAGAAGTTCAAAACCGTTGTACGTAGAGTTTGTGATAAAGTTAGCCGCCTGTGATAGCAATTCATTGTAGTCGTTCAAAATAATCGTTCTTTGGGCAGCAGAAATACTAGAGTTTGCCAACTCCGTAAGTTTTTGTCTGATATCAATCATTAAGTCTGAAACAGCCGTTGCTCCAGCAACTGCAACTTTTCCCACAGCTTTTGAGTTATTAAGGCCTTGGATTACCGAATCGATTGCTCTGATTTCTCCACGAATACCTTGGGCCACAGCAAAAGCTGATGCATCGTCAAGAGAGCTTGCAACTTTTAAGCCTGTGGAAACCCTATTCTGGGTAGTGTCCAGCCGTTGATTGATTTTATTGAGGGAGCGTAGCGCTGTAAACGCTGACGGGTTTGTAAACACCGAGTTGTTAATAGACATTTTCTTTTTTTCCTTTTTCTAAGGTTAAATCGGCTTCTACCGACCGAGAGTTTTTCTCGATAACGAACCTTTATAACAATATAATTTATATTTGTAAAGTATTTTATTTAAATTTTTATTGTTTTTTTAATTTTATTTATTTTATTTAAAGTTTTCCATACTTAATTTACAAAAAATACTAAATTTTCAGACATTTATTATACGATAATATATATATTGTATTTTAAATAATTTTATTTTATTTTTAGTTTAATAAATATACATTAGGAATATTTTGCCGTTTGGGGTGCATTTTTTTCCCCATCTTAAAAAAAATATCAACACAAGAATTGATGAAAAATATAAGTTTCTGAAATTAAACGTTTTTTTCCTCTCAGAGGATTGGCACCAGGTTTGCGATGTATACCCCGTAATCAACTTCGGGGTTTAACCATGTCAATTATCGATCAGTTGTCGCTAAGCAAATCCGGACCTTCCGCATTTTCCAAGGTTGCAGTAAACGCAACTAACGATCTTTTTAGTGCACTTCTAGGATCCGAAATCCTGGCAAGCATTAATTCGCGTGACAATCTTGCACAATACCAGACAAAAAGTGATTACAGCCAGCCCTATGATAAGCATCAAAGAGGTTCCCTCGAGTTTATCGACCGACCAAAAGATGAAATACACAGTGCAAAACAACCTACCCGGTATGAAGATGCTGATGATTCATATAAGTATAACCAAATCAACGAAAATGATTCCATCGAGAAAGAACCAACAGTACCAAATGCCACTGAACGAAACGATAACAATGAGCGTAGTACGGAGACTGTAAGAGAGAATAAAGACCATGTCACTGGTAACTACAATAAGGATAACAGCTCAGAGTCTTCCCAAGAGAAAATTGAAGTAGATAGAGGTGTTCTACCAACAGTCGATAATGAGGTTGGAAGCAGCAAAATAATTGGCCGTCAAGGTATATCAGCCAGTTCCAGTGACTCAACTGTTGTTAATGCCTCGTCATTTACCAACCAAGAAACATCGGACAAAAACCAGCCTTCGGTACTCACCACTTCTACCTCATTAGGCGGGCTTGCTACGACTGAAAGCACCGATAAAACGATTAATTCCGCCGTCGCTCTTAAAACCGAGTCAGGCACCCAATCGGTAAAAACTCCTCTAGCAAGCGACTTGGCTTCTTCAGAGCCTGTCAATTCATCCAACAAACATCATTCCATCATCGGAGTGGCCAGCCAAACAAATCAGAGCGTAAAGAATTCTGTTGAGGGGCAACAACTTAAAGTTGACGGAGTATCGTCCTTTTCGAGATTAATGGCAAATAACGCTTCTGATATTGGAAATATTGCAAAAGGGGATGTTGGACAAAGCGGCGTTAATTCACCTTCAACCAACTTAGAAGGTACGCAAAATAATTTGCCTTCATTGAGTATAGACAGTTCAACCTCACGCTTTTTGAATACATCCAATTCTGAGAGCAAACTCGAGAAACCCGAAATATTAGCCAACAATAAACTGGCTGAAATTCCTCTAACGCATCAAACATTAACATCACCCGTTGCAGCCAGCGGTAGCGATTATAATTTCAGTCAGGTGGTCTCCCAAAAAACTACGAACTCGCAACCACGGATAGCTGGGGGACCGGAAACTTCAGTTGTTTCTAACTCTACGCTCCAAGCGCAAACAACGGCATCCAGCACAGTTGCCCAGTACGGATTAGGAAATAACGTAAATAAGCTTTCGTCTAATTCTGCAAATACCAGTGAAGCCAATACTATAGAACATCCGACTAATTTAATTGCGGGTTTATCTAAGGACATCAAAATTAATATTAGGGATGCCCAGACAAGTGGGGTGCGGACCACCAATGCAGTTGGCGCTAACATTTTACAAGCGCATCAGGTTACAGAAGGTGAGATCAATCCGACTTCTCAAACTGTTCCGGTACAAAGAGCTACATCTGCTCTCACGCCTCAATCTATAATTCCAATTGAAAATCCAGCACCATTGGATGTAGCGGCTAACTCCGGGAATAAAACTAATAGCCTGAATGTCCAAGTAAATAATGGGTTATCCACTGGCAACGGAGCAACTAACAACAACCAGCCTTCCGGAGGCAATAATTCCCCGCAACCTAATCTGGAAAACAACCAGAGTAGCAATTCGAGAGCGTCGAACATAAGTGCACCATCTCCCGCAAGCTCTCTTGCAAACGGGTCGGAAGGAGGTTCTGTGGGCAGATCAGACGGGCCAACGGGGCAATTTTCCCTTAGCCAAAACGGAAATACGACAAGTACAAATAGTACCGCTCCAACAGTCCAAAAACCAATCGCTCAGCCAGCTACAAATCAAGTTTTTGTTCAATTAACGAAAGCGGTACAAAACGGTCAAAATAAAATCACCGTCCAACTCCGTCCAGAGGAATTGGGCCGTGTAGAAGTGAAGTTGGATATAGCCGGCGATGGACGGGTAAAAGCTATGGTTATGGCAGATAAACCGGAGACACTTGATCTCCTGCAGAAAGAGTCGCGAGTGCTCGAACGTGCCCTTCAAGAAGCTGGTTTAAAAACAGACAATAATTCACTCTCTTTCAATCTGCAGGGAAGAGAGGGAAACGGCCAGGCACATCTATCGACTAACGCAGGGGCGAGTTCGAATGACCAAAACCACGCCGAGCAAGAAAATCAAGATGATGAAGCGATAAATGACGTTGAGGTATCAGCTACAGCAATTGGAACGACGCCTGAAGGCGCGGTAAACGTGCTGGCTTAAAAAAGGACTAAACAATGGAAATCACTCAAATTACACCAGCAGCCAATCAACCCAAGAAAGATGCCAGTACTGCTTTGCAGGGGTTGGGCAATGATCTTGATACATTTCTGACAATGCTTACAACACAGCTTAAAAACCAAGACCCTACCAACCCTCTCGACACACATCAGATGACAGCTCAACTCGTGCAGTTTGCGAGCGTTGAACAGCAAATCGCCCAAAATAAAAACTTGGAAGATTTAGTAAAATTACAAAACCAAAATTCCGAATACGCAGCAGTCAATTACTTAGGGCATAATGTTCAAGCAGAGATCGATGTTGCCGACGTGTCAGAGGATGGGGCCTCATGGGGTTATGTGTTAGACATGCCGGCCAATACAGTTGATCTACACGTCGTGAATTCAAGCGGCATGAGGGTTTATTCTACAGAAGGTGAAACTGGAGCTGGCGTTCGACACAGCATTGAATGGGATGCTTTAGATAATAATGGAAATCCCGTGGAGCCAGGTCGTTACAAACTGTTAGTGATCGCTAGGGACGCACAGGGAAGTATTATCGACGGGAAACCCACCATAGATAGCCTTGGTATGGTAACCGCCGTTAAATCAAATAAGACAGGTCCGAGCCTAATTGTCGGACAAGATACAGAAGTTACTTTGTCACAGATCAAGAAAATACAATAGGCAAGGTACTTCACAAATAGGCAAAACGCCGATGAGTGCTAGAAAGTAAATAATAACAAAAGAAAGAAAAGGTTAATTTAAATAACCTAAAGAACGGAGATTAAAATGAGTATTAACTCGGGTTTATTTGCAGGCGTTGCAGCTGTAGCTGCTCAATCAACGGCTTTTGCCGTGATATCGGATAACATAGCCAACGTTAACACAGTAGGCTTCAAAGACTCGACAACACAGTTCCAAGCCCTTGTAACGCAAAGCCTTTCGACATCGGCAACAGCAGGTGGTGTTAAAGCAAGAACAGAATCAGATCCTATAAAACAAGGTCTGTTGGAAGGGACTGCGTCAAATACCGATATTGCTGTTGACGGCAATGGCTTTTTTGTAGTTAACGAAAAAGCAGTACCCACACTACAAGACGAATACTTGCTAACCCGGGCTGGGAGTTTTATTAAGGATGAAGACGACAGACTGAAAAATACGGCAGGTTTTTATCTTCAGGGTTACCGTACAGACGGTACCGGAACCATATTGAATGAGGCAACACGGGATCTTTTTTCAAGTCTTGAGACCGTAGACCTCTCACGTTTCCAGAGAATTGCTAAAAAGACGGAAAACGTAGAATTGAACCTTAACTTGAATTCAGCAATTGCTGACAGTACCGCTGACGGTGTCACAAATATAACTGTCTATGATTCCCTCGGTAATGACTATCTACTAGAACTGACTTGGTCGAGAACAGCTGTAGATAACCAGTGGTCATGCACCCCTAAATTGCAAAATACTGACACAGCCGCTGCAGGGGGAACTGTAAACGAACAACGAGGCGCAACCGCTGCCTTCTTGATACAGTTCAACACAGATGGCACCCCCAACCAGGTAAGTCCTATGGCCGCTAACGTGGGCGCTGCAGCTCTAACCGCCGCCGGGACAACAGGAGATCAGGTAAGTGTTGCTTTAAATTTCCAAACTGCTGACATAGAAGCGGCTTACGCTAGAACTGTTGATCCAATTGCGCTTACATTAGATCTTGGAAACTTTGATCTACCCAGTGGTTTGACGCAATACGACGCTCCCTACCAAACGTCTCTTTTAAACCAGGATGGTAACGGCCCTACCGATTTAGAACGTGTGTTTTTTAGTGACACCGGTCTCTTAACAGCCGTTTTTGCTGATGGATCATCGCGTCCAATATATCGTATACCTCTTGCTACAGTTCCTGCACCTAACGAATTACAAGGTCAGTCAGGTAATGCGTACGCAATTACCGCAGATTCTGGCGAGGCCGTTTTGAACTTTGCAACGGAGGGTGGGTCCGGTCGAGTTTCAGCCAACGCGCTAGAAAACTCCACTACTGACATCGCCCGGCAGTTTACCGATCTAATTATTGCACAACGTGCTTACTCAGCAGCAACAAAGATTATTACGACTGGTGATGAACTACTTGAAGAAATCGCCAGAGTTAAAAGATAATCTGTAGGGTTCTTTATTCTTTCTTTATGGCCTCGGGGAAACTATTCCCGGGGCTATTTTTTGATACAAATGTGCAAGTAGCTTGTTAGAAATCTATACCTAGTTTTCACTTTCCTCACCTAATGGCTCTGTTTCTCTTAACCAGTCCTTTATTAAGTGGGCCTGATGATTAGTCATTAAAGATGGTGCATGACCGCAATTTTCAATGTTAATCAGAGTTGCCATGGGGCCGCGCTCAGTCATACGTTTCGCCGTTTCATAATCAAGAACAGTCGATTTCTCTCCCCGAATTACCAAAACGGGGCATTCAATCCGATCATATTTATCCCAAAGGTTCTCTGGCTTAAAAGCACCCAATACTTCAGGGTCATAATTCAGAGTATAGGAAGGACCTGGTTCTCTATTAATACTGTGAATAACATAATCAGACCATTGTACATCTTCTAACAGCCCAATTTCTGCATAAGAAGCTCGAACATATTCTTCTATCTCGGCGAGCTTATTGAAAGCTGGAGGGTTTGAGAATTTATCTTGAAATCGTTGAACCGTATTTATTGTCAAAGAAGGACCGATATCATTAAGTATCAATCTACGAATTGGTGTATCCGTTCGAGAAGCAAGATGTATTCCTATTAATCCACCCACACCAGTACCAAGCCAATCCATTTTGCTGATACCGCGATAATCAAGTAATCCATCAATATGACGAAGAAAATTTTCAATATTATATCTCGATTTATTGGACAGCCAACCACTTCTACCGTGACCCGCTAGGTCTACTTCAATGACTTTTAATTGATCTTTTAACTCATTCGATAAAAAATCGAAGTCTCGTGACTGTCTTGTTAATCCGTGGACGCACATCAATATTCTATCTCGTTTACCCTCTCCCCAATCTGAATAGGCTAACCAAACAGTGCCGTCCTCGTCCGTGTAAGGAAAGGTGCCGGCATTACTTGTCGTCATTTTCTAAACCCAAAAGCAGTACCATTTTATAATTATAATTATGTGTAGCCCGGTTAATACAAAGTTCGATTGAGAATATTTCCTTCAATTAATTTTTTCAACCAACTACGTGCATGAAATTTCTATCTCGAATTCTTGTTTTGAAGACTACAGCTTCTCGCTATCAATTAGTGCAATACCCTTATAGGATCTTTTATTTTAGTGTTATTTTAAGCAGGTGGATTTTGCATAAGAACCCCGTTTTACTTTGATTTGATTAGACACTACTTCTAAGGGGCACTAACAAATAGGAATAAATTAAATAATGAGCGTTAAATTAAACGTTGCGTCAGATGTTACACCCCTTGCCAGAGGCCTTGCTGTGATAAGAGCATTTGATAACTTTTATAAACCACTTAGCCTAGTCGAAATTTCGAATAATATTTCAGTAAGTTTTGCCAATACCCAAAGTATTTGCGAAAATTTAGTCGAGTTAGGCTACCTTTCAAAAAATGTTTCAAACAACTGTTATTATCCTACCTCGCTCTGCCTTAAATTGGCGTCGGGTTTTTTTAACTTGTCTCCATTACTTCAGGCAGCTTTACCCGAACTAAATGGTATTTGTGACTCCATGGAAGGCAACGTTAACTTAATAGGTTATGATCAACATGAGCTAACCCTCTTGTTCTGCACTAACTCCTACCAATTAGGAGAATTTGATGTTCCTGGCAAATCACAAAATCTCCTCTACACAGCCGCCGGAAGAGCAATCCTATCACATCTGCCTGCCATGGATGTTATGAGCTTGATTTTCTCGGCAGAACGCATTCCGTTTACAACGAAAACAATTATAGAACCTAAAACATTGATGGGTGAAATAGAGCAAGCCTTTAAAAATGGGTTTGCCGTTGTAAGCCGGGAACAAAATGGTGATACGGTTTCAATTGCATCCGGCATTCTTAACGATCGGAACGAGCCCATAGGCGCTATCGAGCTAACCGGAGCATGGGAAAAATTGAGGTGGGTCAAAAAAAGGGAGCGGTTAGGAAAATCAGTTCAAGCGATATCATCATCCATATCGACGAACTTAAAAAACGATTCGCTATCTTAGACTATTATTAATCTTCTCGAGAGCATCGGCACCCGGACGCAATTGAGAGAAAGGAAGCGCATTCAAAGGAGCGTCAACCAAATTCATCTTTTCCTTTAATTCTGTATCATTTACATTCAGATATAGCAGGCCTGTCGCTATTTCACCTTGTTCCTGATAACGCATAATGTGCTGCATAGCTGCCGCTGCATCTGAAGGATTGTAGTCGGCATCCAATTTTCTCAGACGGACATGACTGTCATCGTGTAGCATGACGTCGATAGTGGTACCTGTCTCATATTCAATTTTTATTTCTTCCTTTGTTGGGACATAATCCGTCGCAGTGACGGTGTGCTCGTTGTCTCGAACAAATTCGAAACTTTTTGTTGAGCCAACGTGATTGTTGAAAGTAACACATGGCGAGATTACGTCTATAAATGCAAAACCCTTGTGCGAGATCGCTGCTTTGATCATAGGAACGAGCTGATCTTTATCTCCAGAAAATCCTCTGCCAACAAAGCTAGCGCCAAGTTGGATTGCCATAGCTGCAAGATCAATACACTCAAATGCATTTTCTTGTCCTTTACGGCCAACCGACTCCCTGTCATTGGTGGCGGAAAATTGTCCTTTGGTTAGACCGTAGGTGCCATTATTTTCAACAATATATAGCATATCTACCTGCCTTCTTACTGCATGAGCAAACTGTCCAAAACCAATTGAAGCGGTGTCACCGTCTCCAGACACGCCAATATACTTCAGCTCATTATTGGCCACATTAGCCCCCGTGGCTATTGATGGCATCCTGCCATGAACCGAGTTAAAACCATGACTTTTAGATAAAAAGTATGTCGGTGTTTTCGAAGAACATCCAATACCCGACATTTTAGCCACTTTGTGCGCTGGTAGATTCAGCTCGAAGCATGCCTCTACGATGGCAGCACTAACTGAGTCATGCCCGCAGCCTGCACAAAGGGTAGACATTGATCCTTCATAATCACGTCGCGTCAATCCAAGATCGTTTCGCGGCAACTTTGGATGGTGGAATTTTGGTTTAGCTATATAGCTCATGTATTAATCCCTGTTGGAATAAAATTATTTCATTCGGCCGCAAAGTTACCTGCGTCTGCACCAGACATTTGCTTACCTAACAGTTTTGAAACCATATCAGCTATGCACGTTGCAGTAATTGGAAATCCATCATAATTTAATATCGGGACGATTTTAGCAGGATCAATTTCGCATTCTGATATAAGTAGCGACCTCATCTGACCATCCCTATTCTGTTCTACTAAAAATACCTGTTCATGGTCGTTAATAAAATTAACAACATCTTCACAAAATGGAAAAGCTCTTATTCGCATTGTATCCAATTGGATACCCCTGCTATTAAGTAAGTTCATAGTCTCTGGTATGGCAATATCCGTAGTACCAAAATAAACCAGCCCCATGGTGGATGATTGAGACAACTGACCAAAAACCGGCTTGGGAACTAATGTCTTTGCGGTATTGAATTTTTTAAGGAGCCGTTCCATCACTCGAACGTTTACGCTTCCATCCTCTGTGTAACCTGCGTATTCATTATGGGATGTTCCGCGGGTAAAAAAGGCTCCTTTATCGGGATGAGTGCCTGGGTAAGTTCTATAAGGGATCCCATCACCGTCCACATCCAAGTAGCGACCGAACTTTTCCACATTGTTTAACTCTTCTGCATCCAGAACTTTGCCTCGATCCCAATCTTTTGATTCGTCGATCTTGAGAGGGCTGGTTGTCCATTCGTTCATTCCCAAATCTAAGTCACTCATGAGGATGATAGGGGTTTGCAACCGCTCCGCTAGATCAAAAGACTCCATTGCAAAGTTGAAGGCTTCCGAAGGATTAGAGGGGAAAAGGAGCACATGCTTAGTGTCACCATGACTGGCGTACGCGCAGGCCGTTATATCGGACTGTTGCGTTCGGGTTGGCATTCCCGTTGAGGGACCGCCTCTTTGAATATTTACTAAAACAGCAGGAACCTCGGCAAAGTAGGCAAGGCCCAAAAATTCACTCATTAGCGAAATCCCCGGTCCACTTGTTGCCGTAAATGCCCTAGCGCCATTCCAATTTGCACCAATCACCATACCGATAGCAGCAAGTTCATCTTCCGCTTGAATTACGGCGAACTTCTTTTTACCAGTCTCTTTATCTACCCTAAGTTTATGGCAATACATGTCAAAGGCTTCCGCCACTGAAGTTGAAGGTGTAATAGGATACCAAGCAGCAACCGTCGCTCCTGCATAAACGCATCCCAATCCGACTGCCGCATTACCTTCCATCAGTATTTGATCACCGACTGCGTCTGAGGCCTGAACTCTTACATCGAGAGGACAATCAAAGTGTTCAAGAGAATACTGCCTGCCTAACTCTAAAGCATCGATATTCGGCTCTATAAGTTTTTCCTTTCCTTTGAACTGTTCACTCACCATGCCTTTCACAACTTCAAAATCCATGTCGAGTAATGCAGTTAGCGCGCCCACATAAGCAACGTTCTTAAACAATTGGCGTTCTCTTGGAACAGTGAACCGCTCATTACATAGTTTCGTTAACGGTACGCCTATTGTCTTTATATCGTCCCGCTCGATTTCCCTTATAAATGTACTGTCATACAACAGATAACCTCCTGTGACGATAGAGGCCAGATCGTCCGCCCAGCTTTGCGGGTTCATCGCCACCATCACATCAATACCTTCTCGTCGTCCGAGGAACCCGTCTCCGTTTACGCGCACTTCAAACCAAGTGGGCAAGCCTTGTATATTGGATGGAAAGATGTTTTTCGGGGCTACGGGTACGCCCATGCGGAATACCGCTTTAGCAAATAGGGAATTTGCACTGGCCGAGCCAGAACCATTAACGTTGGCGAACTTAATGACGAAGTCGTTTATTTTCATCCTGCAACTCGCTGATTTTTTGCTTGTCCTTCTTTGTAAAGAAACTGTTGCATATCCCAGGCGGCGGTTGGGCACCTTTCGGCGCATAGCCCGCAATGTAAGCAAACATCTTCGTCTTTAATCATTGTTCGCCCAGTTGGCAAAATCTCGGAGACGTAAAGGCTCTGTTCTAAATCGTTAGCCGGCACTCTTAAGTTTTGCCGCAATTCATCCTCCGGAGCGTTTTCTATGAAATTTATACAATCAACAGGGCAAATATCCACACATGCATCACACTCAATGCACTTTACGTCTTCAAACACAGTTTGAACATCACAGTTCAGGCACCTCATGGCTTCGTCGTAAGCAAGCTGCTCATCAAACCCCAGCTCTACCTCCATTTTTATATCTTTTAGCGTGAAGTTCTTATCTGCATGAGGAACTAAATATCTATCGTCGTTAGATATGTCGTTGTGATACGACCACTCGTGCATTCCCATTTTCTGACTAACTAGCGTCACATTAGGCGCAGGTCTTTCGCGAATATCTTTTTCCTGACAAAAACTGTCTATAGAGATAGCTGCCTGATGACCGTGAGCGACCGCCCAAATTATATTTTCCGGCCCAAATGCTGCATCCCCGCCAAAGAAAACCTTTGGGTTTGTAGACTGGAAGGTATCTTTGTCTACGACCGGCATATCCCATTCACCAAACTCTAGGCCAATATCTCTCTCTATCCAAGGAAAGTGATTTTCCTGGCCTATCGCGCACAGGACGTCGTCACATGGAACCACCACCGGATCCTCACCAGTCGGTACCATCTTGCGTCTGCCGTTCTCATCTACTTCAGGCTTTACCTTTTCAAAAACGACGGCACTTAACTTGCCATTCTCAGTAAGAAATTTTTGTGGAACATGATTATTCAGAATTTCAATATCTTCATTCTGAGCATCTTCGATTTCCCATGGGGAGGCCTTCATAGTATCAAAAGCACTACGTACGATAACCTTTACGTCCGCACCTCCCAGACGCTTAGCCGTTCGGCAACAGTCCATTGCGGTATTGCCGCCTCCTAAAACAACGACACGTTTTCCTATCTTTGATGTGTGCCCGAATGCCACACTCATCAACCAATCAATACCGATGTGAAAATTGTCACCTACGTCTTCTCTTCCAGCAATATTAAGGTCACGCCCTCGAGGCGCACCAGTTCCAACAAAAACAGCGTCGAAGTCTTCGTCAAGCACCTTTTTCAGACTCGTAACCTCCTGGTTAAAACGTGTCTCAATACCAAAGTCTAAAATTCTTTCGACCTCTTCATTTAAGACCGACTCAGGTAGCCTGAAGGCTGGAATCTGGCTTCGCATCATGCCTCCGCCGGCTGCATCCCTGTCGTAAACAACAACGTGGTACCCCAGGGGGGCAAGGTCTCGTGCAACCGTCAGTGAGGCTGGGCCACCACCGATACATGCCACTCGCTTGCCATTCTTAGGAGCAATTTCGGGCATTAGATGCTCAATATCCCCCCTTTTGTCCGCAGCCACTCGCTTCAAACGGCATATAGCAACGGGCTTTTCTTCAATTCGGCCTCTGCGACATGCTGGTTCGCAAGGTCGATCGCAGGTTCTGCCTAAGATCCCTGGGAATACATTCGACTCCCAGTTTACCATGTACGCTTCTGTGTACTGTCTTTGGGCGATCATCCGTATATATTCGGGTACAGGCGTATGAGCAGGGCAGGCCCATTGGCAATCTACTACTTTATGGAAGTAGTTCGGATCAGAGATATCGGTCGGCTTCGTGTAAGGCGCCCTTGGTTTTTTAGCTGTTATTTCCCTGTGTTCTTCCAAACTCATGGTTTGATTTCCCCAAATAGAGTTTCCGATTCTATTCTCAGTCTTTAAAATCGTAAAACGGAGTTGTTCTAAGATTTCTGGTTTGTGATTATCAACTTCACCCCTTAAAAGAACCGCGGGCTTTCGGACGCAACTTCAAAGATGCAATAGGTAGAGCATTTTCGGTGAAGCAATTTGTCATACTTTACA
The DNA here is from genome assembly GCA_002690995.1 of Rhodospirillaceae bacterium. Taxonomy (GTDB): domain Bacteria; phylum Pseudomonadota; class Alphaproteobacteria; order Thalassobaculales; family Thalassobaculaceae. The sequence continues at coordinate 3,481 of NZGS01000055.1, read as the reverse complement.
TCTCTATTTCTAGGTAAAAGCTGTCTGTCCCCGTGGAAGAAATCGCCGCAGAAATCCCCTTAAAAAGATAACGCCATACATAGCACGCCCTACAGGGACTTCAAGCCAATTCCGCGACGAAATCACTAATAAGGTAAAAAAAATGAAAAAATGGGCAGATATCAAAATTTCTATAAAAAGAAGTACTTACTTGGTTGCAGAAATCGCAGAGAGATGCCAATACCATACAACCAAAAAAAAGCTGATTCGTTTTAAATTTTAACGATTGAGGAAATTTCATATGCCTAACAGTAATGACCTTGCACCCCATGGCCCTCTATCAGGGATAACTGTCATCGATTTATCCAGGATATTAGCTGGCCCATACTGCACGTTGATGCTGAAAGAACTCGGCGCTCGCGTGATCAAAGTTGAGAGCCCAGGGATCGGTGATGATGCAAGAGAGTATGGTCCGTTTGTTAACGGGAAATCAGCCTACTTTCAGTCGGTAAACAGGGGAAAGGAAAGTATTGTACTCAATTTGAAGGATGAAGATGATAAAAATATTTTCCGAAAACTCCTACAAAAAGCAGATGTGCTTGTCGAAAACTTTAGGCCCGGAACGATGGAAAAATTGGGCTTTGGTTGGGAAACTATAAAAAAAGATTACCCTAATGTAATTTATGCTTCGGCTTCAGGATTTGGACATTCGGGACCTGATATGTATCGGCCCGCATATGATATGGTTGTCCAGGGAATGGGAGGTATCATGAGCGTGACCGGGCATCCAGGAACACCTCCTACTAGGATTGGCATGTCTATAGGAGACATTGGGTCTGGATTATATGCAACAATTGGAGTTCAGGCCGCGCTATTTCATAGGCAACTTACTGGTGAGGCAACTAAAGTTGACATAGGAATGTTGGATTGCCAACTAGCTTTATTGGAAAACGCCGTGATGCGTTATCAAGTGAGCGGGACCGCACCGGGCCCACTTGGAGCGCGACATCCCTCAATAACCCCGTTTGAGGCATATAAAACGAAAGATGGTTATATCATCATTTCTGCCGGTAATGACGGCTTATTTGCCAAATTAGCTGAGGCTTTAGAAAACCCGGGATGGGCAGAGAACCCTGATTACAGTTCCAATGACAACAGAAATAAGCATGTTGAAAAATTAAAAATCGAAATGGAAAGTGTTCTAACAGCGCACACTACATCCCATTGGATAGAGGTTTTGGATAAATTTGGCGTACCTTCTGGACCAATAAATAATATAGGACAGGCCGCAACGCATCCTCAAACAATTGCTCGAAATATGATCGTCTCTGTAGACGATCCCATAACTGGACCGATGAAAGTTGCCGGAAATCCTATCAAGATCTCAGGTTTTGAGGATCCAGAAACACGCGACCCGGCGCCAAACCTAGATCAGAACAGGGAAGAAATACTGCGCGAGCTTAGTGATTAATCAATACTCAATTTTTTTGCATATTTCCCATTGAAATAAATCAGAGGCTTTTGTTCGCTTAACTTCTCCGCGCGCAAGACCTCTCCGAGAATAATGATGTGATCACCAGCATCAATAAGCTTTTTTCTTCTGCAATCTATTGCCGCAATAGCATCATCTAGGATTGGGGCTCCTGTCTCCCAATTTTTCCAATTCACGCCATCAAATCTGTCGCCGTCGTAAGCTGCAAACCTATTCGATAACTCCGTCTGCTCATTCGAGAGGATATTGACAGCAAAAAAATTTGCCTCGTTGAAGGCTTGAAAGTTGGTGGAGTCCTTGCCTAAACAAAACAATACCAGGGGTGGCTCCAATGAAACGGAGGTAAAAGAGTTGGCCGTTATTCCCTTTGGATGTTGATTTTCTATCGTTGTAACAATTGTTACACCGGTCGCAAATTTACCAAGCACGGAGCGGAAATGTCTTTTATCCATTGACAGTATTACCCCTCTCTATTGAATTAAACAGCCTAAAAACTATCGACTTCGATATATAAAAGATTATGTATAAAGCACGTTCGATAGGATAAACTCAAGACGTCAAGTAGCTATTCGTTAATTAAAAAAATAAAACAACGGTTTGGAATAAGATCGAAAACTGTAAATTCTTTGCAAATTTGTTGCATTTGAGAGATACTTGGCACGATGGTTGCTTCTTGCAGTGACGAAGTCAATGAAGAACGCTGAGGAGTTCGCTAATGTTAGTTATAGTCGGATGGATTATCGTTATGGTATGCGTTATTGGCGGCTACATGGCGATGGGTGGGAAACTAGGACCACTATGGCAACCATTTGAACTCGTAATTATTGGAGGTGCCGGCGTAGGTGCCTTTATCGTTGCAAATCCAAAATTTGTGTTAGCAAAGGCAGGCTATGCCTTTAAGGCCTCAATGCGAGGCCCGAAATACAACAAGGAGGATTACTTAGAACTTTTAAGCTTAATGTACGCTGTTTTTAAATTAGCAAAAACGAAGGGTATGTTGGCAATCGAGTCACACATAGAACGCCCCGAGGAAAGCGATCTGTTCAAAGCATTTCCAAAATTTTCATCCGACCACCATGCGCTAGAATTTTTTTGTGACTACTTAAGAATGATGACACTTGGCACGGAGAACGCACATGAGTTGGCCGACCTAATCGACGAGGAACTCGAGACACATCATGCAGAAGAAGCGCAATTAGTCACGGCTTACCAGACTATGGGGGACGGTTTTCCGGCGTTGGGAATTGTGGCAGCTGTTCTCGGTGTGATAAAAACCATGAGTTCCATAACGGAACCGCCTGAAGTACTAGGAAAGTTGATTGGTGGCGCACTTGTTGGAACATTCCTAGGAATCTTCTTAGCCTATGGTTTTGTTTCTCCATTAGCCGTAAATATGAATAACGTTTTTGAAGCAGATAGTAAGTATATGACATGCATCAAAGCAGGCCTTTTGGCTCATGTAGCCGGCTACGCTCCTGCTGTATCAATTGAGTTCGCTAGAAAAGTTTTAATGTCCAAAGATCGCCCTTCATTTTTCGAAGTAGAAGAAGCAGTCGCAGCGCTTCCAAATATTTAAAAAGCGGTTCTTTAATATTTCTAACAGCATCAAAGGTTTCAAATAATCTTCTTAATACGGAGCACTAATTAATTGGATAATCACGCCGAAATTGTCATTAAAAAAGTCAAGAAGGGCGGCCATGGTGGTCATCATGGTGGCGCTTGGAAGGTTGCATATGCGGACTTTGTGACAGCAATGATGGCGTTTTTTCTTCTTCTGTGGTTGTTAAATGCCACAACTGAAGAACAAAAGATGGGAATTTCAAACTATTTTGACCCTACCGCTATTTCCAGGTCCACGAGAAGCGGTTCAGGCGGACTGCTTGGAGGCACGTCAATTACACAACCCGGCGCGTTAAAATCTGCCGGATCCCCTCCGATGGTCAGCACACCAACTGTTGCTCGTCCGCAAGCGGAAGAAACAGAGTCAGTTGAACCAGATTCCGACGATCC
>NZGS01000054.1 GCA_002690995.1 Rhodospirillaceae bacterium | reverse complement strand
ATTCATCGTCACTGCGGTTCTCGTTGGACCAAGTCGTGCGATCGCTGCATAACAGCATGTAAGACCAATCGCATGGCATAAAGAGTTTGCAACCAAAGCGACACCGCCTGGAAAGTTCTGGGGATGAGTGAGGTCGCCACTGAGGATGCTTGATATGGTATAAGCTAAACAGGGTAACCCAGTTGCAAAAACCGCCATAGTTAATGGAGATAAGTCTTCTGTAAGTGGTTTAGACACAATAAACGAGGTGGCGACAAACAAACCGGCAGCGAACGCCATAGAAATACCAACCCATTGTAGATTATACGTCGTTCCAAGTAGTAAGCACAGGCCGCAGAAGGCAAGTATCATGGCTAAAACTTTAATCTGGGTTAACTTATCAATCTTCATTAAGTGAGAAACAGGTGCAACAACGAGTGGGAATGTGAAAAAGGTTAGGCTGGCCACCGCTACAGGGACATACTTTACAGAAGTCATATAACACAGCGAGGAAAATCCGGTTGATATGGCCAGAATGAACAGCCGTGCCAAGTGGGCGGAGGTAGGTTTTGTAATTTGTTTTACTATGATTGTTACAAAAATAATCACGACAAATGTTATAAAAAAACGATAACTTTGAAGTGAGCTAGGTGTTATAGAGTTATCAAATGCGAGTTTTGCGAAGGTTGGCGCGGAACCAAAGGCTGTCGCAGATACGGCCATGAAAAGGAACCCAGAAACGAGATTTGAATTATCTAAATACTGTTTCAATGGCTTTTCGCCTTATGTTGTTTCCCGTGACTGGACGTATTATACTCTCAGTGCCATATTGCATCTGATTATAAATTTTAAAAAGGGTTCGTAAATGGACGTCGGTACACTTTTTTACACATGGCTATGGGGCCGCCAAGTTGGAACAGACCAATTTGGTAACAGATATTACGAACACAAGTCAAAAAGAGTAGCCAATGGGAAACTAAAACGTTGGATACTTTATAAAGGGTTAACCGAGGCATCCAAAGTTCCCCCAAAATGGCACGCTTGGTTGCATTATAACTTAGAGGAGCTCCCCAGCAGCGTAGACATTAAAGAATATGAATGGCAAAAGCCACATCTCCCTAATTTGACTGGGACCAAGTACTCATACAGGCCGCCAGGTCATTTATCAAAAAGTGGCGAGAGATCGGGGGCCACTGGGGATTATGAGTCCTGGGAACCGTCTTAAATAAAAACATCAAGTCAGTTCTCGGCGACGGTTTGTAGCAGTAAGAACATATTGAAAAAATTTAAAATATTGGGGCTTGTATATTATGCGACGTGGATCTCTTGAGACAGCTGTCGGTGCTCTAGTGATTGTTATAGCTGTAATATTTGCGATTTTTGCCTACAAGGTCACTGATTACGGAAGAAAAACTGGATATTTGCTCTTTGCTGAATTTAATCATGTAGGTTCCATAAAAACGGGCAGTGATGTTAGGGTCGGTGGTATTCCTGTGGGAAAAGTAACCGAACTTTCTCTGAATCCTGAGACTTTCAAAGCCCGGATTTCGCTGGATATTGAGAGTAAATATAACTTTCCATCGGATACGGCGGTTTCGATTGGAAGCGAAGGTCTTCTGGGCGGGAGTTTCGTGGAGATAGTCCCCGGAGGGATGGACGGAAACCTTCAACCAAATGATGAAATTGAGTTTACTCAAGATGCTGTAGACATGCTTCAGTTGCTTGGGAAATTCATGTTTTCCGGGGCAGCCGATAAAGATGAATTTAAAGCTAAGTGATCGGATCACCGACAGTACATCTAAAAGAACGGCAATTAAACATTTGACCCTTAAACTTGCTACTTTCGTTTTGAGCAAAGTAGTGTGGATAAATTGTGTCTACGGTCAAAGCGAGTCGATATACACGGGACTATTTATAGACACCAATAAAGCAGTTCTTCAAGGTTTAGATAAAACAACAGCTAGAGTTTCTACATTTGAATTGAATATCAATGAGCGCGGCACATTTGGAACGTTAATTATCAAAGTGCGAGCCTGCAGAAAAAGACCTCCGACAGAACCGCCGGAAAGTGCTGCCTATGTTGAAGTTCTTGATAAAAAAATTGGTGAAGAGCCGACAGACTTGTTTGCCGGTTGGATGTTTGCGTCTAGCCCAACACTTAATAGTTTGGAGCACCCGGTTTATGATGTTTGGGTTTTAAAATGTTCTGGTTCTAAAACATAATATAGGTCAGGAGATCGCGCAGGAAATTTCGCCTCTCCATTAACCGCGAAGCTGAGGCGGCTTTTATAATCTTCCCGCGTTATATCAATTGCTCCAAACTGGACGAGATGTTTATTTGGGAATTGACTATCCAATAAAACAAATCCCTCTTGTTTTAGAGAAGCGACGAGATGGACCAGAGCAACTTTGCTTGCATTTGGTTTTAAGGAGAACATGCTTTCGCCAAAAAATGCTGCGCCGATTGATACACCATAAAGCCCGCCAACGATGCTTTTTCCACACCAGATTTCAATACTGTGGCAGTACCCCATATCAAAAAGCTGTTTATATACAGTTTTTATTTCGTGGTTAATCCATGTCGTTGGCCGATTTCGTGATATTCGTGAACAACCCTCAAGTATGCTCGAAAAAGCGGCGTTGTAGGTAACTTTAAAAATTCCTTTTCTAATAAGTTTTCGGAGACTTCGAGATATGTGGAAATTTTCAAGGGGAATTATTCCTCTTGGATCTGGATCAAAAAAATCAATTTTTGGGTCGTCTTGGTTGTTTGCCATAGGAAAGACGCCAATTTTATAAGCTTCAATTAATAAATCTGGAGTTATTTTTGTCATCAACTAACATTACTACTTTGTGCAACTTTACGGTTTTAAAAAGTAGTTCTCAAGCCAATGGATATCATAGTCACCCTCAACAAAGCTCTTACTGTCGAGCAGCCTTTGATGCAAAGAAATCGTGGTGTTGATATTGCCAATTACAAATTCGTCCAATGCTCTCCGTAGTCTAGCAAGACATTGTTTTCTGCTTTGCCCATGCACTATCAACTTCGAGACTAGGCTGTCGTAATAAGGTGGGATTTCATAGCCAGAATAGATTCCCGAGTCTATCCTGACGCCTAAACCGCCTGGCGGGTGGTAGTCAGTTATCTTTCCAGGAGACGGCATAAAGTTATCGGGATCCTCCGCATTAATGCGACATTCTATAGAATGCCCATTTATGGTCACCTCATTTTGTTGAATATTGAGTGGTTTTCCTGCACTAATTTCAATTTGCGTCTTTACAAGGTCAAAGCCAGTAACCATCTCGGTAATGGGATGCTCTACTTGTAAACGTGTATTCATTTCTATGAAGTAAAACTCGCCATTTTCATACAAAAACTCTATTGTTCCCAGACTTTCATAACCAAATTTTTTCATAGCAGATGCAGCTAAATCGCCAATATTCTCTCGAACCTTTTTAGTGAGTGCAGGAGAAGGTGTTTCCTCCAATATTTTTTGATGTCGGCGTTGAAGAGAACAATCTCGCTCTCCTAGATGCAATACATTGCCAAATTTATCACCGACAATTTGGATCTCGATATGACGCGGGTTCGCAAGATAGCGTTCAATGTACACCTCTCCCGACCCAAATGCCGCTTCAGCTTCTGATTGAGCCAACTGGATAGCATTTGATAGCTCAGTCTCGGAAAAAGCGATCTGCATTCCCTTTCCTCCACCTCCGGCGGCCGCTTTGACAATAACTGGGAAACCAATGTCTTTAGTAACCAAAGCAGCTTCTTCTTTGGTAGTTATTGCGCCATCTGATCCAGGAACGCAGGGTATGCCAAGCTTAAGAGCCATTTTTTTTGCTTCGATCTTATCTCCCATCACCCTAATATGCTCTGGTTTGGGACCAATAAACGTGAGGCCATGGTCTTGAACAATTTGAGCGAACGAGGGGTTCTCAGAGAGAAAGCCGACGCCCGGATGAATTGCATCTGCGCCTGATATGGCTGCAGCTGATAAGATCGCTGGAATATTTAAATAACTCGCTTTCGAAGCTGGCGGACCGATGCATACGCTTTCGTCGGCTAATCTAACGTGCATTGCTGATGAGTCTGCAGTGGAGTGGAGGGCTACAGTTTGTATTCCCATTTCACGGCAAGCGCGTTGAACTCTTATGGCAACGTCACCTCTGTTGGCAATAACTATTTTCTTAAACATCATTAGTCATAATTGTCGTGCCATTTAAATCGTTTTACAATTGTCATACTATTATCAACAGCCCTTGGTTGAACTCTACAGGCTCGCTGGCCTTAACTAGAACTTCAGTCACCACACCTGATCTATGAGCTAAGATAGGGTTCATTACCTTCATGGCTTCAATAATCATAACTGTATCACCTTGTCCCACCTTGTCTCCTACTTTGACGAAAGGAGGTGAAGAGGGATCGGGCGTCAAATATGCTGTCCCAACCATTGGTGACTTTAAAATTTGGTCATTTTGGTGCTCTGGACTTAATTCTTCTTTATTAGGTGTCGGAGTATGCGTGGTTGCTGCAGATGTATTCATGTTAGTTTCTAGGAGAGGTGATGTTTTTGGGCGAGCTACCCGTATTTTCCAATCATTAGTGGCGTACTCTAATTCACCGAGACCTGTTTCCTCTAAGAGTGCGGCAAGTCGGCGTACAAGATCGCTATCAACCTCTTGTGACACTTGTTCCTCCGAAAATAAATACCATCAGTCTGCACATTCGATGAGTCGTGCCATCGCGTCAATTGCTAGGACATAACCATGGGCACCAAAACCGCAAATTATACCGGTTGCGGCTTTTGCAATGTAAGAATGATGCCGAAAAGCTTCCCTTGCATGGATGTTTGATAAATGAAGTTCGATTACTGGTAATTCAGAAATCTTTAGGGCATCGAGTATAGCAATAGACGTATGGGTGTATCCGGCTCCATTAATTATGATCCCAGCTGCTGCACCGCTTGCGCTTTGTATGTCGGCTACGATTTCACCTTCAAAATTGGATTGTTTAAAATTCACTTTCAAGCCATGTGAAATAGCACGTTGACTGCACAACTCTTCTATATCAGCAAGTGTCTCATAACCGTATATATTTGGTTCACGAATACCAAGCATGTTTAAATTTGGGCCATTCAGTATCAGTATTTCAGGTGACTTAGACACGGCGGATACCTCTTTCAGATAATTGACCTAACAATGCTACTTAATCTTTTGCTACAATAGCCTTTTAAAACGGGAACGCGCAACGACCGTTTATTTTCTCTCATAATTTCAAATATGCCAGGACTTTTTTGTAAGTGCTTTATCGCATTTTCCAAGAAAGTATTATACTGCCTCTTAATAGAATATATGTATGCTGGTCGTTGTTAGTCTGTAGAGTTGGTAGAAGTACTAAGATGACTATGATCGTTATTAGAAGTCCTGCAAAGGTTCACACGCACTCACGCGGCACAATCGGATTTGTTTTGAATATTAAAGAAACTTTTTATGCTTATATCGCTTTTGTGTAGAGTAAGCTGCCAATAACTATAAGCAAAAGCCTCAGCGCACCCTAACTAAATTCTCATAAATAATTAAGTGATATCGAACTAGGACATCTTTGGAACGTGTTTTTCGATCACTTTCAATTCGCTCTAATCCATCCATTGTTCAATAAGTGTTTCGTCCTCTTCGCCGGGAATACTAACGACTGTGTAACGTAGCGGCTCACTTTCAATTGGTTTCGTTGCATCTAGACCCATCTTATCTACCAATCCATCCTTCCCAGAAGGGTCAAGTTTTGAACCCAGTGCTCCCGCCACAATAATAGTATCAGACGAAGCCTGAAAACGAGTTGCAACCGCCCATTCAACAGCTGTTGGGTCATGTACTTCGATATCTTCGTCGACTATTGTGACTAATTTCACATCAGCATGGCTGGCGAACGCACCAAAAATGATGTTTTTCTGTTCGCCTTCCAGTCGTTTTTTAACTTTTACGGCAAGGTGATATCTGCATACTCCACCCCTCGAAAGATGGACATCTATTACATTTGAAAATTGGCGCTGTAGAGCTGTTAAGATTGAGGCCTCTCGGGGGATAGCGCCCAGTAGCAGATGCTCCATAGCAGCAGGAACTATGGTGTGGTATATCGGGTTCTCTCGGTGTGTGATAGTGTCAATTTTGATTACCTGCCGTTTACCCGCAGGTCCGTAGTACTGAGGAAACTCCCCAAAAGGACCCTCGGACTCCCGTACATTTGGCAAAAGCCTGCCTTCGATAATAATTTCACTAGACGCTGGAACACGAACATCATTGGTGATACATTTAACGACATTCAAAGGGTTTTTTAACAAGCCTCCGGCTACACCCAATTCGTCGGCATTGAGAGGTAATATGGCTTGGCTTGCCAAAAGACTCATAGGATCGCTACCAATAGAAATTGATACTGGTAGTGACTGGTCTCTATGTTCTGCTATCTCAAAGAACTTATTAAGGTCGCGTGGTAGAATGAGAATTCCAAGTGTATCGGGCCCGTTTATCTGTAATCGATTAATAGAAACGTTTTGTTCTCCGGATTGTGGGTTTCGTGCAATAACCAGACCAGCTGTTATATATGCCCCGCTATCATGTTCATTATGAGTTGGAATTGGCAAAATACTATTAATATCAATATTTTTTCTAATTACAATTTCCTGAGCAGGCGCTTTTTTAATTTCCTTCCATGGTATTGGGTTTAGGACGGCTTCGCGAAAGTGTTCTAAAAGCATATTGGTTGAAACACCCATAGCCTCTGCTATCCAATCTCTCTTGGAAACGATCCCTGAAACGACTGAAATGGGATGATGATCTGGATTGGGAAATAGGACCGCCTTATCTCCGTCTAGTTGCTTGGCTATTGCCGCAAGGGTGTATTTAAGTGGTACACCTCTTTTTGCCCTAACGAGCCGCTTAGTTTGTTCAAGATAAGCAATCCAGTCTCGCATACTATGGAAGGCCTTCGTGTTGAGAGATGGAGTCTGAGCGGCCATGAAGGTTTTCCCCGTTTTCTAGGTATTTTTTGATGTCTTTCAAAAAAAATCAAATTAAAAGATATTATTAATAATAATTACATATTCTTCTAGTGTATTATATGTACTTGGCGTGAAGTAGGACTAAAATTTGTTTTTGTATTTTTTTATGAATATATAATAAAAAATTTGGTTTCATTCTTTTATGTTATCCCGGGCTGTGTAGAAAATTACAAGGATAGGGAATTGACGGATTTTGAACTCTTGCGTATCGATGAGGCAATCTTGCCATTCATGAATGGTGACAGTTTGTCGGACGCTCCAACGCAGTTTTCCTTGGCTAAAGTAGTAGAAATTACTATTAACGGAGTCGTTTATCAGCAGCGTTTAAAAAATCCTTGTACGTGGTTGGAAATCTTTAAAGCTTTCGATCTTGTTTTGATAAAATCTAAAGCAAATAGAAAGTTTGATCTCGCGGGTGTCACCCAACACAATAGTGTGCTCAGTGGAATTTGGCTATGACCAAATCCGGGTTACGTATAAGACTGACTAGGTCAGTGTAGTCGCGCTCTAACAATAAAAGCCGCTATGGTGTTTTCACCAAGGGAACGGCAGGCTTCTAAACGATGTAATCCTTCTATCAAAACAAAGCGATTTCCATCTCTTCTAACTTGTATAGGCACTTTCTGACCTTCTTCCAAAATTTCTAGCGCTAACGTCTTTACAGTTTCCTCATTAAGCGTGGCACGTCGCTTCACTGGCACGTAGATATTATCTATTGGTAAAGTTTGAGCGTTCATGTGAGTAATATAATTAGACAGAGCTTTTCAGTACAGCCTTTAGTATTGGTTTGTTTTTCTGCCTTGATATAATTATTTCTAATCTTCATCTACCATTTTAAAAATACGAATGTATTATCACTTAGTCTTGTAAACTATTAAAAAAGACTCGCCTTTTCAGCTTGCTGTAATATATACGATGAAACGAAAGGAAATGTGTTTTTTCATGCTAAGAAAATCGTTCATAGTTTGCCTCTTTTTTTTGACGTTGACAGCGAAAGCGAATGCCGAGGCACTTTCAGGAAATCAGATTGTTGAAAAAGATGGCATATCATACAGCACTTTTTCAAAAGAGCCGTATAATGGATCAGTAATAAATTTCTTCTCAAACGGTCAGCTGGACTATAAAGGTAGCTTTAAAGATGGCAAGAAAGAGGGAATATGGGTTGGCTACTACCTAGATGGCCAATTACGTTTCAAAGGCAGATATAAGAACGGGAAACGGCACGGGCGCTGGGAAACTAAGACTAAATACGGTCAAAAGAAGCGCTGGCAGTCAGGGATGTTTAAAAACGACGTAAGAATTTCTGATTAATCGGAGCCGTTTTTTTAAAAAGATGCAGTTGACCTTGAACTCACCCGTGTTCTCGAGACGAGGACGTGCGGTATCCGTAGATACCTGTAAACTTCACACTTTTAGTCAAGAAAAACTCAAGCAGAAAACCACGCCCGAGGATCTAATATATATACAATAAAGTTTCAATTCTGTTTTCTGAAGATGCACAAAATATGTTCATAACTCAATAGCTAAATCACAGCACAGATTATTTAATCGTCGTTTACTAATCGTGGATCTTGTCCAAACGATCTTCCGCTTTGTTTCAAGAAAATTTTTTCTTCAGATGTACACTCGCGTTTAAGAATGTGATTTCTATGCGGGAACCTTCCGAACTGTGAAATTATCTGACGATGTCGCGTCCATCCCTCTATGCTTTTTTTAATATAATCGTGCCAAGCTTTTGGCGAGCGCTCTTTCAAACTATTAAGTAGCTCCAATCCATAATTTTGGTCTTCAATTTTTTCTGAGTGATGAAATGGGTGATACAGCCAAATTGTAAAAGCTGGAGATAAAACTTTATCATGGCCGCGCTTGATCGAAGTATTAACAATATTCATTGCTAGTTCATCACCGCTGTAGGCTTGAGGCGTGTTGCGAAATATATTGCGGGTAAATTGGTCCAAGATTATTATTAAGGCTAATGCGCCACGCGCAGTACTAACCCAATTAGATAACCCTCCATCACAAGCGCTTCTTATTTCCCTCGAGAACGCTTTCTGTATTTTTTGATCAATTATCTTGCCGCCTTCATACCAAAAAGGTTTCCTTGAGAAGGCGTTTTCGGGAGAATTGCTTGCATCAGCAAACCAAAACTCAATAATTTTATCCACAATTGTATTTTCCATCTTTTTGTACATCCAAAAATTTTCGGCCTTCTACCAACCGAAAGGATATGTTCTACAATTTAATTTAGGGTGTGTTATCTCAAAGCGACATAATCTTTCATACTATCAAACTTGGAGAGGATAGCATTACAACGTTCGCAATTACTAAAAAATAACGGCTGCACTGTTGAAAAAGATAGAATATAAGTATTTCCTTTGGTAGCTATTTTGGTTATTCTTACCGGCTAATACTCTAAACGTTTGCGAAATGATTTTATTTTGCAAGCTCGGTGGGGTTTAAGAGAAGCATTTCCAAAAAATAAAAAGCAAAATGTTTAATAAGATTAGTCAAAGATTAAGGGCCACACCACCAACCAAGATTTTTAAATTTATATTAATCTTTTCGGTGACAGGTAGCTCCTGCTTATTTATATCGGACAAAATCGCTTCCTATTTAGAGAGTTTTGCTGGTCTAGAGCAACATATTGTCATAGACGTGATTTTAGTTACGATTACTTATCAAATTCTACTTTTGTTTTTCTGTTTTCTATTTGGTGAATTTAAATACGTTTTAGGAAAATACAAACGGCTTAAAATGTTATTTTCCAAAGATACTTGATAGGGTCTTTCTAATTAAGTGACTACGTTTTGGGAGAGAATTCGTCTAACGCGACAGGATCAACTCCTTTCCCGCCATTAGGCTTAAATGCTTGTAATACAACTTGATCTGCCCCCGCCCTAAAGTGAGCCTCTATACAGTTGCGGATATTTCTCTTGCCCCAAACCACCATAGCATCTAGGAACCGATTAGAGCCTTTACCGGTGATTTCTTCTTCTTGGAATCCCAAGCGAAGCCAATTGTTGCGATAATTATCTAACATCATGTACCGTTCCATCTGAAACTGGGCGATATTTCTAGCTTCTGTTTCGTTGTCAGTGAAACATATCTTCTGTTCAACACATAACCAGGGATCCGGTCCCATTATATCGCGAGCCTTAGCCGTATGTTCTGGCGTAACGCAGTAAGGTAGGGCGCCTTTGGCACTTGTTGCCGCTAATTCTAGCATTCTAGGTCCAAGCGCCGCTAAAACAACTGAGCGTTCTTCAACTTCGATGCTTTTGTCGATATTGGCTGTTCTCATATTTTCTAGATATTTTTGCATCGTGGCGACCGGTTTGCCATATTGATGCCCACGCGCTTTCTCGACTAGTGGTACGTGGCTTACTCCTAAGCCAAGTAGAAATCGAGACGGATAAAATTGATTTAAACTATCATACCCTTGAGAAGCTGTAACAGCATCCCTAGCATAGATGTTAGCTATGCCGCTAGCTACCGTTAATGAATTACTTTGAGACAGCAGGAACCCTGCTAAAGCAAAGCATTCGTAGGAAAGGGACTCTGGAAACCACAGTGTTTGGTAACCCTTGTCTTCTACGGTTTGCGCTAGTATTGCCAGTTGGCTTTTATTTAAGGTATTGGTCGAACACCAAATTCCAAGGTTGGTCGGTTTCTGCATTATTTTCTTGCCAGACGCATTAGGAGTGTTCTTTTGTTGAGTTAATTTGTAATGACACGGATCAGTAGCGTTATCGGTTATGCCGTATTCAATAGTTTAAAGCTTTGAGTGGCTCCCATCGCAGAACGCCCCGTTCTGACTGTGCTTGCATCCACAGAAAAACACCTTGCCAGTCTTTTCAGCTGTATACTTCAGTGGCGTAAAATCAGTCCCTTTGTGGGATCCATCGCACAGAGGCTGTTTACTACTTTTTCCACAGGTGCACCAAAAATACGATCTACCCTCTTCAACTTCTGTTGGAAAAGAGCTTTTTTGCGCCACGATAGGAGTAGACATGAAATCTTCCGAGGGTTGTTTGTATTAAGGTCTAGTTATTGAAGATTTCTAACAAAATAACAAGAAAATAGTTGTCAAAAATATTGAGCACGCCGCGCGCATGTTTGGCGCTGAATATGACCTTAAATCCATATAAGAGTGTCAAATTAGGATAAGCCGGTGATATTCTTGACTGCCACGGTAAAAAGATTATTTACACAAAAAGCGGACGTTGACGCCTAGCGTATCTACGCCGCTCGAAATCAACAGTCGTGGTATGAGATGGTATCCTTTACAATAACAAATAAAAAGCCGAATAGATTTTTTATGTTACTTACCTTAGCGCACGTTGGTTCAGGTATTACGCTAAGTGTTCGGGAAAAGTATGTGGCTGGAAGGATCAACGTTACACGACAAATGCTTAATGAGGTAGAGGGCAGTTCAGGCGACCTAACTAATATAGGAGATTGGTCAGACCTTACGGATCTCGATGAATTGATTGGAAGGGATATACTGGGACTGGATCAGTTGCCTCAAAATGCGTGGATCGAGTACTTCCTGCCTCAATTAGATGAGCTGGAAGATAATGCTATTGCCAACTTTGAATTGGTTGATTGGTTCAGACAGTTTGGTTTTGTTGAAAAAAAATCCAGCTTTGAAATCAAAGGCGGGATAAACATTTTACCAAACAAAATAGATCATGAAGGTTCCATAAATAAAATTTCTCTGGAAAAGAAATTTTTCCAGAACAGTAGATTCAATAATGAAAGAGATAGTCTTGCTAACGAGACCAACCCAAAAGAATTTGCTAAACTGCACTTAAAATTACTAAAGGGGGGATATAGATGAGAGATGTTTTGGTACAAGAAATAGATGAAGATGGAGAGATCATTCATGTTGAGATGAAAAATAAGGAGGGGGAACATCTTATAGGCGTCTATCAGCTGATAGGATGGACAAAACCATCAAAAAAGGTGAAGGCCCAAGCAGAACTAGAACTTTACGTTCCGCCAAAAATAACCCACCCAATCCAGTAACTTAAAAGCAAGAGGTCGTATCCACTCTCCATCGAAAACGGTTTTCACAAAACGAATTGTCTGATTCTTACGGTGAATAGCTCTTAGACTCAGCCAGCAATTCGAAAGCTTCCGCCACTTTTCTCAACATATCCAAACTTAGGTTGAATCATATGACCGCTGGTGCAAAGTAATCTATCAGTGCTCACCATATCAAGAATATCTTTTCTTGATTTTAGCGCAGCCTCAGAATCAACATCAAATACTGTGGAGATACTAGGGTTTTCAAGTTGTAGATTAGGTACGTGTAAAATATCTCCCATCTGTATTAGAGTTTCGCTACCATCGTCAACCCTGAAACCAGAATGTCCAGGTGTATGTCCTGGTATGCTGACGGAAGTAACACCTGGAATAATATCTTTACCCAATGAAATAGTTTCGGTTCTATCTTTGTAAGCGCTTAACGCAGTTCGAGCCAAACCGGCCCAGTCATTGCCGTTGACTTCAGAGTCAGTGAATGTGTCCGATGTCCAAAAGTTGTATTCCACGTCAGTAACTTTAAACGAAGCGTTTTTGAAGACAGCAGAGCCTTCTGCATCAATAGCTCCGGCCACGTGATCAGGGTGAAGATGTGTGAAAAAAATATCAGTAATGTCATTTGGCTCCAATCCGGCTTCCTTGAGAGCCTCTTTGAGGAAGCCGCAAGTCGGTCCAAAAAGATCTCTGCAACCGGAGTCTATAAGCAAATTCTTACCTTCGATTTGGATCAAGTAAGCATTAACGTTTGACGTTGCTAAATTGCTATTTTCATCTGCTTTAATTCGTTGGGATTGCTCGTCTGAGAGATTCATCAACACTTCAGACGGCAAAGATAGTTCTCCGTCGCGAAGTGCGGTGACTTTGAAATTTCCGACCGACGTTTGAGATATTCTAGACATCTTACCCTCACCAAATGTTTATCTTTTCAGCTTTTAAAAAGTTAACAGCGATCTTAATCGTGTCAAGCGGGTTTTTGTATATGGCAATGGAACGAAAATAAGTTAATTGGAACATCAAGCGATCTAAAGACTGTTAATTTACCTCGATCATTTTTTCTGCAATTGTGGTCTTAATCAGACGACTGCCTGCCTAATACAACAACCAATTTAGAATATCGCGTGAGAGGTTCGCGATAACAAAATTAGGTCGCAAAACGTTTAAGCGTCTTGTAATTCCATATAGTCTTTTAAAAAAGGTGAGTTCCGTTCGAAGGCCGCTATAGTTCGAAGTTAGTGAGTGGCACCAGTCACATATGTGAGTGCTCGATCTCTAATAGGGAGGGAAAAGAATTAAACCAGGAACGATCCATGGAGAGTACGGCATCACTTAAAAGATGCATCATCGTATCTAGATTTATTCCCTCTAATAGATTTTTAT
>NZGS01000053.1 GCA_002690995.1 Rhodospirillaceae bacterium | reverse complement strand
CAATTGTAAATATATCTAGTGTCGCAGGAATTATTGGCGCGCCAAATCTTGCAGCTTACTGTTCTTCGAAAGCTTCCGTAAGACTACTTACCAAATCGGTAGCATTACACTGTGCGAGAAAGGGGTATGGGATAAGATGCAATTCAGTTCACCCTTCCTACACGGACACCCCAATGGTTGATGAGATTGTATCTGCGCACCGAAACCCCATGCAATATAAAATCGCACTTGAGGCTGCGTCACCAATGGGACGTTTAGGGACGCCGCTCGATGTAGCAGGAGCGGTTGTATATTTAGTTAGCGATGAAGCAAAATTTGTAAACGGAACTGAAATTGTTGTAGACGGGGGCTTAACAGCCACCTAACTTCAAAATAACGGAAAAGCTTAAGAAATAGGGATCCAGTGATGTTTGATTTAAATGGTAAAGTAGCAGTAGTAACAGGATCAACAAAGGGTATCGGTAAATCAATTGCCTACAGTATGGCTGCGCTAGGAGCGAAAGTTGTGATATCCAGCAGAAAAGCCGACGCGTGCGAAGAAGTTACCAAGGAACTTACTAACCAAGGCTTTAAAGCGAAATCAATACCATGCCACATTGGTCGAAAAGAAGATTTGGAAAAGCTTGTTTCTGAAGCCCAAAAAGAGTTTGGCAAAATAGATATCCTCGTTTGCAACGCTGCTACTAATCCCGTGTACGGCCCCATGCAAAAAGCCAGCGATGAAGCGTATGACAAAATCATGGATACAAACGTCAAAAGTGTATTTCAATTATGCAAATTAGTTTGTCCCGACATGGCAACCCGAAAAGATGGGGTTGTTATCATAATATCTAGCATAGGTGGTTTTAAAGGGAGTAAAAATCTTGGATTATATAGCCTATCGAAAGCGGCAGAACAACAGCTAGTCCGAAATCTAGCAGTTGAGTGGGGACCTCATAATATTCGGGTAAACGCCATAGCACCTGGATTGATAAAAACCGATTTTGCACGTGAGTTGTGGGAAGACCCTAAAAAAACTGAAGCTGTTGAACGCATAACCCCCCTCGGCAGACTAGGTGACCCAGATGACATTGGACTATTGACGGCAAGTTTAGCAACACGGGCAGGAAATTATCTTACAGGTCAAACGATCACGATAGACGGTGGCAGAATGGTCACAGATCCATCCTAGAGGCATAAAAATGACAAAATTAATCCCTGTAAGTGAAGTTCATAAGTTTGATGAAGACCGCTTGGCAAAACACCTGACGTCTGTAGGTTTAAATGAATTTGAGAACGGGTTAGAAGCCAAGCAATTTCAGGGAGGGCAATCGAACCCAACATTTGCTATCGAAGGTAAGAAAACGCGTTATGTGTTAAGAAAAAAGCCACCAGGTAAATTATTACCATCTGCACATTTAATAGAACGCGAGTATAGAATTATGAATGCCCTTTCAGAAACAGATGTACCAGTTCCCAAAATGCATCATCTCTGTGAAGCTCCCGATGTTATTGGCACAGCCTTTTTTGTGATGGACTTTCTGGAAGGCAGAATAATCGATGACACCTCCCTACCTGGCGATTTTACGGCGTCTGATCGATTGAAAATTTTTGACTCCATGAACAAAGCGCTTGCGGCGCTTCATTGTGTTGATTTTAAAAAAATTGGGTTGGAAGATTATGGAAAACCCGAAAACTATATTGGTAGGCAAATAGATCGATGGACCAAGCAATTTGACGCTGCAAAAACGGACCCCATGCCAGCAATGGATGCATTAATCGAATGGTTACCTAAAAATCGTCCACAAGCAGATGAAGTATCAATCGCGCATGGTGATTTTAGGATGGGTAATCTAGTTCTACACCCAACGAAACCGGAAGTAGTAGCCATATTGGATTGGGAGCTATCCACGATTGGACACCCGCTAGCTGATTTGGCGTATAACTGTATGCCATATAGCCTTCCCTGCGATGGAACATCCTTGAACGGTTTATTTGGCCTGAACTTTAGTGAACATGGTATCCCTGATCTCGAGGATTATGTAAATAAATACGCAACGAGGACGGGGAGAAGTTCTATACCTAACTTTAACTTCTTCCTCGCTTTCTCGTGCTTCAGATTAGCGTCTATCTGCCAAGGCGTATATGCTCGCGGCCTTCAGGGCAACGCCAGTTCTGAGAATGCCATAGAGGTTGGCGCCAAAGCTCCACGACTTGCAAACATTGGATGGGAAATAGCTCAAGGAAAGTAACTGTTTAATCAGTCATTTTTTCTAAATTCAGCCTTAGCTATAGCCTCTAAGTGAACTTCATCAGGTCCATCAGCGAGACGTAAAGTTCTATTAGAGCCGTACGCGTAGGCAAGTTTGAACTCCTGGCTTACGCCCCCACCACCATGAACTTGGATAGCTTCATCGATAATTTCGCAAGCCATTCTTGGTGCGGCAACCTTAATCATAGCTATCTCTTTCCTAGCGGCCTTATTACCCACAGTATCCATTTTATGAGCAGCGTATAAAACCATTAAGCGCGTTTGATCAATTTTTATTCTAGCTTCAGCAACTTTATGCCGAAGGGCTCCCTTCTCAGATAACTTACTGCCAAAAGCTACTCGTGAATTAGCTCTGGTTTTCATGGATTCCAGCGCCCTTTCTGCTTGTCCGATACATCGCATACAGTGGTGTATCCGACCCGGCCCTAGGCGTCCCTGAGCAATTTCAAAACCTCGACCTTCACCTAGTAGCATATTACTGGCTGGAACCCTTACATTTTCAAATGTCACATCACCATGGCCATGGGGCGCATGATCGTAACCAAATACAGTTAGCGCTCTATTAATGGTAATGCCTTTCGTATCTACAGGAACCAGGATCATAGATTGTTGTTTATGCTTCTCGGCTGCCGGGTCTGTTTTTCCCATAAAAATTAGAATTTTGCATCGTTTATCTAAAATACCGGAGGTCCACCATTTTCTTCCATTTATAACGTATTCATCACCGTCCTTAACAATGCTGGATTCTATATTCGTCGCATCAGAGGAGGCCACTGCTGGCTCAGTCATGGCAAAAGCTGATCGAATTTCACCGTTTAAAAGGGGCGTTAACCAGCGTTCCTTGTTTTCTTCAGTCGCATATCTTTCTAGTACCTCCATATTGCCAGTGTCCGGTGCAGAACAATTAAATACTTCAGATCCGAAATGCACGCGCCCCATAACTTCACTAATTGGCGCGTATTCGAGGTTGGTTAGACCTGCCCCCTTACTTGATTCTGGCAAGAACAAATTCCACAGGCCAGCAGCCTTTGCCTTTGCTTTCAACTCATTAAGTATTGGCGGGCAAGCCCAACGGTCATCTGCCTCTTCTATCTGCTGATAGTAAAGTGACTCATTTGGCATAATGTGTTCATCCATGAACTCCTGAACCCTTGCGCGTAATTTAGTGGAACGCTCAGACATCTCGGGTATCATTTCAATCTCCTTTAAAATTTTTATTTTAGATAATTTGTGCGAAACGTTTTCTATGAAAATCAACATTACCGAAAATTGCATCAATCATAGTTAATCTCTTGAAAAAGTGACCGATAGGCATATCGTCTGTCATGCCCATGCCGCCATGCAGTTGTATACCTTCTTGTCCAATAAGCTTGCCACTTCGTCCCATTTCCACTTTTGCCGCTGAAACAGCGCGCGTTCTTTCCGACGCGTTTGATTGATCTATTGCTCCCGCTGCTCGGTATGTTAAAGCTCTCGAAAAATCTTTAGCCCCAAGCATTTCAACCGCTCTATGTTGCAACACCTGAAAGGACCCAATAGCTTGTCCAAATTGTTCACGATTTTTAATATAATCTACAGTTAATTTGACAGCTGTATCCATAGCTCCTGCCGCTTCTGCACAAAGAAGAACGCAGGCTCTATCTACCACTTTCTGTATATACTCTGCAGCCTGATTTAATTCGCCTAGAACATGTTGTTGATCGATCTTTACCGAGTTGAAGCAAATCTCGGATGCCCTTAAACCATCTATAGTTGGGTAGGACCGCATCTCTATACCACTACTACTACTAGGAACTAGGAATAATGTTATTCCTTCTTCATCATTTGTATCACCTTCAGTTCTCGCTGATAAAATAAAATAATCCGCTGTCTCAGCATTGTGAACAATCGCTTTTTCACCATCGATAATAAAACAATCGCCTTGTTTTATCGCTCTTGTTCTGATGTGACACAGGTTGAAACGTGAGGTTGGTTCAATATGAGCGAACGAGAGGAGTGTTTTACCTTCGGCAATTGATGGCAAATATTGACTTTTCTGTTCTACGTTTCCTGCAAATTGGAGTAATTCGGCACCCAGAACAATACAGCTCTGGTATGGCTCAACAACCAATCCTCGTCCGAACGACTCGAGCAATACTGCCGTATCCACTGTAGAGCCCCCCAAACCGCCATATTCTTCCGCTATTGGTAGCGCTAGCCACCCCAGCTCAGCAAATTTTTTCCAATTATCTCTATCAAAACCACCATCTTGACCAATAATTTTCCTACGGGTCTCAAAATTATAATCATCAAGAACAAACCGATCTGCACTCTCCGATAACAACTTCTGATCTTCGGTAAACGTAAAACTCATATTCGAGCTAATCCCTAAATTATGTATGATAAATCTGCTTTTGGACTTTCATTTTCTAAAAGCCAAGGACAGCCTTAGCGATTATATTTTTTTGAATTTCGTTAGAACCACCATAAATCGACGCCTTTCTCCAATTGAAATAGTGCGGGGCAATTGAAGACGCATATTCAGGTCCAATCGGTTCTTCATTCCATCCTTTATCCATACTTTCTGGAATGAATGGATGCGCGTAATTACCTATAGCTTCAATCAAAAGCTCGGTTATACCTTGCTGTACTTCTGTCCCCTTAATTTTGAGGAAAGAAGCCTCTGCTCCCGGCCCCTTCCCAGCACTTTCATCTGAAAGAACCCGAAGAACAAGTGACTCGAGCGCTAACAAATCAATCTCAATATCCGCAATTTTTTCTCTGAACGCCTGATCGTGAATGAGCGCCGTGCCATTGTGCTCTTCAGCACTCGCTATTGTTTTTAATCTCTTAATTTGCGCTTTTGATCTCCCGACAGCAGCAATACTAGTTCTCTCATGTCCCAGCAGATATTTAGCATACGTCCAACCTTTATTTTCTTCTCCCACTCGATTTTCAACTGGAACTTTTACATCTTCGAGAAAAACATTGTTTACCTCAGTGCTCCCATCAATCGTTTTAATTGGTTGAACCGTCACACCCGGCTGGTTCATGTCGACTAAAAGAAAGCTTATTCCCTCCTGTCGTTTACCTTCATCCGATGTCCTAACGAGACAGAACATAAGGTTTGCGTGTTGCGCTAATGACGTCCAAGTCTTTTGTCCATTAACTATGTAATGATCGCCGTTCAACACGGCTTTTGTTCTTAATGAAGCCAAATCAGAACCTGAGCCGGGCTCGGAATATCCCTGACACCACCAGTCCTCTGACTTTAGAATGCGTGGCAAATAATATTCTTTTTGCTTATCACTTCCGAACGCCATGATTACCGGTGCAACCATCGTAACACCAAAAGCGATGACCGGGGGGGCGCCACCTGCAGCGCATTCTTCCTCAAAAATATGCTTTTGCATTGGGCTCCATCCCGTACCCCCATATTCAACGGGCCACCCTGGCGCCATCCAGCCTTTTTCATATAATTTCTTTTGCCAAGATTCATGGTCTTCCTTGTCCAAACGGAAACCAGTCATTGTCTTTTTTCTAATATCTTCCGTAATATTTTCAGCAACAAATGCCCGAACGTCATCTCGAAATTTTTCTTCTTCAGGTGTTAAAATCAAATCCATAACTTCACTTTCTTTAAATAACCTCAAATAATCCGGCGACTCCCATACCGCCACCAACACACATTGTAACCACAACGTGTTTAGCGCCTCGTCGCCGCCCTTCTATCAGTGCGTGCCCAGTCATTCTAGCACCACTCATTCCATACGGGTGTCCAATTGCGATTGAGCCCCCATTTACATTAAGTTTTTCATTGGGAATACCAAGTTTATCGCGACAATAAATAACTTGAACGGCGAACGCTTCGTTTAACTCCCAAAGGTCGATGTCTTCTATCTTGAGCCCGAAACGTTCTAAGAGCCGAGGCACGGCAAAAACCGGTCCAATGCCCATCTCATCAGGTTCACATCCCGCCACAGCCAGTCCTTTATAAATACCCAATGGCTCTATATTTCTCTGTTCTGCTAATTTGGCGTCCATAACAACGCAAGCAGAAGCGCCATCAGATAACTGACTGGCATTACCTGCTGTAATGAAATGTTCACCACCTCTTACAGGTTGTAGCTCAGCAAGGCCAGTTAATGTGGTTGAAGGACGATTTCCTTCATCTTTTTGCAAGGTGATTGTTTTTCTCGAAACTTCCCCCGTTTCTTTATTTGTAACCAGCATCTCGGTTTCGAGAGGCACGATTTCGTCATCAAAATGACCAGACTTCTGAGCTAAGTCGGTTTTAAGCTGACTATCGCGAGCATACTCATCTTGGCTTTCCCTTGAAACGCCGTACCTGTGCCCAACATTGTCTGCAGTTTCAATCATTGGCATCCAAAGTTCTGGCTTTTCCTGCAACAAACCATCTTCTTTATAATTATTAGTGTTCATATTGGGCTGTATCAGGCTAATCGACTCAAGACCTCCTGCTACCACAACAGGAACATGGTCCATAACAACGCGTTGAGAGGCAATTGAGATTGCTTGGAGGCCAGAACTACAAAATCTATTGATAGTAGTACCACCAGCGGTAACTGGCAGCCCGCCTTTCAAAGCGCATTGTCTCGCCACATTGTGCCCGGTAGCGCCCTCAGGGAAACCGCAGCCCAAAATAACATCCTCCACTTCTTCTCCGGCGATGCCCGAACGGATAACCGCGTGCTCAACGACATGCCCGCCAAGTTTGGCTCCATGGGTGTTGTTAAAAGCTCCTCTAAACGCCTTTCCAATTGGTGTCCGCGCAGTCGAAGCAATAACGGCCTCTCTCATCATATTCTCCCAGTAAACAAAACTATTTCAAATCTCTTGACCAACTTCTGCTTAATCTGCCATTACCCTGGTTATACCTTTCCCAGCTGCTAAGTTGGCTGCATCTGCCTCATCTATCATTTGGGTTAAACCGAAAAAACCATGTAATACTCCAGGATATTCTATGAATTCTACGGCTATCCCGGATGAAATGAGTTTGCTCGCGTAGTTACGAGCCTCATCCCTAAGCACATCACAGCCTGCAGCGATAATGAGAGCAGGAGGTAATTTTTCATGCGACTTTGCTAACAAAGGTGAAGCGCGCCAATCGCTGTGACGTTTTGCATCTTTCCCAAGATAATGATTTTGAAACCACTTCATCGTGTCAGCTTCCAAAATCCCATACCCTTTGCCAAACTTTTTATAGCTATCTCCCTCGCACCTGTAATCAACAAGCGGGTAGATTAAAACTTGGTAACAAATTTTTGGACCTTTTTTATCTCTTGCCATGAGCGAGACAACCGCTGCTAAATTTCCTCCAGCACTGTCGCCACCAACAGCAATTTTTTTAGGGTCACAACCAAGTTTTTTAGCGTTCTCGTGAGCCCAAACCAAGGCAGCGTAACTATCGTCGACCGATGCCGGGAAGACATCTTCCGGCGCCATTCGATAATCGATTGAAAGGACAGCGCAGCCTCCGTGGTAGCATAAACCTCTGGCACTCGCATCATGACTAAACAAACTTCCGATAACATGGCCGCCACCATGATAATAAACCAGCAAGCCAGGGGGACTGGCACTGGCATCCCTAGGAACGTAGAGACGTGCAGGTATCAATCCAGCTGGCCCAGGGATCCTTAATTCTCTAGTTTCTGCGATGGGGAGCTGCTTCACTTCTCTTGCTGCAACACCCCGTTCCATTTGTTCTCTCGCCTGCTTGGGCGCTAATTTTACAACCGGAGGTAAATTTAGTGCGGCCAGTTTTTTCAAAAACTCACCAGTTTGTTTCGTGACACCTTTAGGCGGGGTATATTTCTTCCTCATTTACTTAGCATCCTAGTAACTTGGTTGATTTATAACAATCTAAGTTTGATCAAGTTGCAATATCCAGTTAACACGAAAATAAAAAAACAAACACCTGATAAGATTCTGTATGAAAACACAAACCATGATTGTACCGAAAGTTTTATTTTGATTAATTAGCTAGAAATTATACATTAGGAGATAGGTAGTTTCCTTTCCCTGCCGTAAAGTACAAATATTCAACCTGTCAGGACACATTATGCCGATTTACAACCGAATTGCAGACTTTCACGAAGATCTAGTTGCTACTCGACGGGATATTCACGCACACCCCGAATTAGGTTTCGAAGAACACAGGACATCTGATTTGGTAGCGCAGCAACTTGAGACATGGGGAATCGAGGTGCATCGTAATATAGCCACTACGGGCGTTGTCGGCGTACTTAAAGGATCTGGCAATAGCGAACGGTCTATAGGTCTTAGAGCTGACATGGATGCGCTTCCAATGGACGAAGAAGGCACTCCTGAACATCGTTCAAAGAACGCTGGCAAAATGCATGCCTGTGGCCATGATGGGCACACCACTATGCTACTTGGCGCAGCTAGGTATCTAGCAGAAACCAAAAACTTTGATGGAACAGTACACTTTATATTCCAGCCCGCTGAGGAAGGCGGCGGTGGCGGCCGAGTAATGGTTGAAGAAGGTCTATTCGATAAGTTTGAATGCGATACTGTCTGGGGCATGCACAATTCTCCCAACTTACCTGCCGGAACATTAGCTATACGTCCTGGCCCCTTAATGGCAGCAGTAGACATGGCAAAAATAACAATAAATGCGCAGGGCTGCCACGCGGCACAACCGCATATGGGAAAAGACCCAATAGCGGTTGGCGTTCAATTATATACGGCCATCCAAACAATCGTTTCAAGAAATGTTGACCCCATTAAATCCGCAGTTGTAAGCGTTACGATATTTCATGCGGGAAGCGCGCACAACGTAATTGCCCAATCCGCCGAAATGTGTGCTACTATCAGAACTTTTGATCCTGATGTGCGTGTTTTAGTTGAGGAACGCATAAGAGATTTATGTTTGGGTGTCGAAAAGATGCATGGGGTAGATATTCAGCTTGAGTACGAGCATGGGTACCCTGCCACTGTGAATCATGAAAAAGAGACTAAACGTGCGGTAGAAATCGCAAAAGAAGTAGTTGACCCATCGATGATTGACGCAGACATTCCGCCAACAATGGGTGGAGAAGACTTCT
>NZGS01000052.1 GCA_002690995.1 Rhodospirillaceae bacterium | reverse complement strand
TAATAATCAAGAGAATATTAATGAGTATGAGAGGCGCGTTGAGATTTTGAATCAAATGGAAGGTCGGTGACTATTTTGTAAGCTAAGGTTCCATTTTCTTCAACATCTTTTAGGCAGCGGCCATGCGGAGGGTTTGTATTGTATTCACCGCCACAATTTAAAGAACGCGACGATAAGGAAATAAGGGATATAATAGACCAGTTCCCTCTGGCGACCGTCGTTTGCTATTCAGAGGGAGAGTTTGTTGCAAACCATATTCCTTTACTATGGTCGGCAGACGGAGCGTACAGAGGTCATATTGCAAAGGCTAATCCACTTTTTGAACTTTATCCAAATGGTACCAATGCAATAGCAATTTTTAGCTATGACGATTCTTACATTTCGCCTAATTGGTATCCGACAAAAGCTCAAAATCATCGGCAAGTACCTACATGGAATTATCAAGTTGTTCACCTTCATGGTCGTATTGAGTTTGAGAATTCCATAAAGTCACGAATGGGTGTTGTCGGTGAACTCACAAAAAAATATGAAAAATTAAATTTCGGTTCTAAGGGATGGCGTATGTCAGATGCTCCAAAAGAGTATTTGGAGCAGATGCTGGATAACATTGTTGCATTCAAATTCATGGTCAAGAAAGTCACGGCTAAAAGTAAGTTAAGTCAAAATCGAGTAGAAGAAGATTTCGATTCCGTAACGTTGGCTATGGATAAAATTGGTAAGCCAGTTTTAGCAAAGGCTATGCGGAGAATTAAAAATAAATAGGCCATGCTTATTTATATTTCTAGAACGAAATTATAAATCGTTAGATTGATATTAGATAAATTTTTCAATAACAAACATTACTTTAATATGTTCTGAGGATAGATAAATTTTCGAAGTTTTAAAATGACCATTCAAGCGCAGTCACTATTAAATAATTTAGACGACAGAAGTAGTTTGCAACGATCTAATGTTGACGGTTGCTGCCTCACATGGAGAGCGTGGGGAAGTCAAAATATTGATAGAAGACCTTTAGTTTTATTGCACGGCGGATTTGGCGCTTGGAATCATTGGGTAAGAAATATTCCCGTATTAGAGAAAGACTTCAACGTTTTAGCAGTAGATCTTCCAGGATGTGGGGATTCGTCTGATCCGCCAAAGCCATACACCGCAAAAAGTTTAGCAGACATTGTCAGTTGCTCTTTGGATGAAGTCTTAGGCCAGGACGTGCCTTTCGACCTAATAGCATTCTCTTTTGGTGGTTTTCTCTCTGGATTAATAGCCCACTCGCAAAAACGACGTATAAATAGCGTCACCCTTATAGGGTCGCCAATATTAGGTTTGACTGGAGACGGTCCAGCAAATGACTTAATTGAAGTTCCGAAAGACCTTTCTGAGTCAGAAAAAAAACCCATGTATTTACACAATCTACGTCAGCTGATGGTACATAAACCTGAATCAGCAGATGAGTTAGCGCTGACAATTCATATTGAAAATATGGCTAAAGCTCGTCTCCGATCACGCGGTATTGCCCGCACCTTGGTTTTGGCAGACAGTTTGAAAAATCTCCCTTGTTCTCTGCACTGTCTTTTTGGCGAGCAAGATAGGACGCTTTATCCGGACTTAGATGGCATTGAAAAATACGTTAGAGATATTCATCCAGGCGCGTCTTTCGAGATAGTTGAGGGTGCGGGTCATTGGGTGCAATTCGAAGCGCCTAAAAGAGTGAATGCGATCTTGAGCCGAATATTAACTGAAAATTCATTTTAAAAACTCTTATTAGTTAGTTGACTATGTGATGAGATAATCAAGGAAACATTCCAAATGTCATTTTTCCAAAAGTTCTTGAATTCTTAACGGCAACAATGACACAGCTCTGATTACATTTTATTATTTTAGTCTGAAGGCATTGGGTGAGCTGGAAATTTTAAATGAAAACAATCGAAATAGTCTTAAATGGCATGAATCGTTCAGTCTCATCTGAAGAGGGCACCCCATTAATCTATGTTTTGCGCAACGACTTAGGCCTCACCGGTACCAAGTTAGGATGCGGGCTAGAGCAATGCGGCGCTTGCATGGTTCTAGTGAATGGTGAACCAACTTTTAGCTGTGTGCGAACAGTGGAGGAGTTTGAAGGGTGTGTTATAGAGACGATAGAGGGATTAGGAAATCCTGAGCAGCCAAGTCTGATCCAAAAAGTATTTGCTGAAGAAAACGCTGCTCAGTGTGGATACTGTACTGCAGGCGTTATAGTAAGTATTAGTGGTTTGTTTGCAAAGAACCCTAGACCCACGGATAAGCAAGTAAAAGAAGTCTTGTGCCGACATTTGTGCCGTTGCGGTTCTCACCCTCGAATTTTGGCAGCAATAGAGAAATTAAGAGGTCAAAAACTAGATGAATAAGCATGTGAGCTTAAGCGTTAATCCAAAAGTGAGTGACTGGCTCGAATTTCGACCAGCGGGAAGAGTGATCCTTCATACTGGAAAAGTAAATATCGGTCAGCACATCACCTCAGCTTTGGTTCTTATTGCCGCAGAAGAGTTGAACATAGACCCCAATCAAATAGCTGTAGCACAAACAAGAACAGGCTCAAGTCCAAATGAGAACTACACCGTTGGTAGCCAGTCGATGCAGCACTCCGGATATGCGATAAAAAAGGCAGCGGCTACAGCAAGGAACGAACTGACAGTGCGCGCAGCAAAATTCTTTGGCGTATCTGTAGAGCAGATCAAAATTGAAGATGGCAACCTATTTATTGAGAAAACTAACCAAAGCATTTCTTACTGGGAATTGGTAAAGAACGCACCACTGGAATGTTATGTTGACGAGACTGTTGATGTAAAAAACCACGCTTTGCACCAACTGCAGGGGAAGCACCATATTGCAAGAGGCATGTGGGATATCGTTACTGGTACATACGAGTTCATTCAAGACTTAAAACTTCCAAATATGTTGCATGCTCGCGTTATTCGTCCCCCGCAATATCATGCGAAGCTCGTAAATGTGGATGAAAAATTAATCGATAAACTCGCAGAGGAAAATATTTATCTGGTCAGGGATGGAAGCTTTCTAGCCGTAGGAGCAAAAAGCGAATTTGCAGCAGTTAAAGCGGCTAAAAGAGTTGCGATGACGGCTACCTGGCAAATAGAAAATAGTTTGGATGAAAGTGATATTTATGAGCTTCTCGTTAAGAATAAGAGGGATAGCTTGCTGGTTGAGAAAGGTTGTATCCCAAATAAGGATTTGGAAATTCCGCCACTCGATAAAACAAATGTTCAAGGTGATATAACTCTCAACGCAATATATAAAAAACCTTACATTATGCATGGAACGATTGGCCCATCATCCGGAGCTGCTGTCTTTGATGGCCAAGAATTAAAAGTTTGGACACAGAACCAAGGTGTATATCCGCTGCAGGCAGCCGTCGCTGAGGCATTGAGGCTCCAATTAGATGACGTCCTGGTTCAATTTATGCCTGGTGCAGGTGTCTACGGGCACAGTGGAGCAGATGATGCTGCCTTTGATGCAGCGCTAATTGCGAAACATTTAACCAACTTCTCGATTTTATTGAAATGGACCAGAGAAGATGAACATTGTTGGGAACCATATGGTTCGGCAATGCAATGCAACTTGCAGGCGAGTGTGAACAGTAATGGCGAAATAACTAGTTGGTCTCACGAAACATTCTCGGACACCTTTTTAACCCGGCCGGTTATTGGAAAAGAACCAGCCTCACGCCTTTTATCTACGCACTACCTAAACGAGTCCAAACCATGGCCGGTGACGCCCCCAATGTTGACCGTGCATGGTGGCATCCACCGCAACATTGAGCCAATTTATAATTTTCCGTCGCCGCGATTGGTCAAGCATAGGGTTTATGATCTGCCTTTGCGAACTTCAGCACTGAGAGCGTTGGGTGCCTTTGGAAATATCTTTGCAATAGAGTCGATGATGGACGAGCTTGCAGAGGCACTAAAATTAGATCCCTTCCATTTTCGCCTAAAGCATCTAAACGACGAGCAAGGAATACAAACTCTGATAAGGCTCCAGGAGTTGGTAGACAAAGACAGAGTTAATTTCCCGCAAGAAGCCGGCTTAGGAATTAGCTTTGCCCGTTACAAAAACTCTGCTGGATATTGCTCCTTAGGGGTGCTTCTACGGGTGAATGGTGATGCCGAGGTTGAACTAATAAAAATATTTTGTGTCGTTGATGTTGGCGAGGTCGTTGATATCTCTGGTGTAAGGTCGCAAGTTGAAGGAGGCATTGTTCAAGCGGCAAGCTGGAGCTTGTATGAGCAAGTTAGCTATGATGCAACTGGGATAACCAGTCGAGATTGGGACAAATACCAAATTATTGCCTTTAATAACATTCCAGAGTTTTGTATCGATATTTTGGATAGGCCTGGTAGCTCTTATCTCGGGGTTGGTGAAATAACAACCGGTCCAACAGCTGCTGCTATTGCTAATGCAATAAATAATGCCGTTGGGCTTAGATTGCGTCAGATGCCGTTTAACAGCGAAGCAATCAAATCAGCAGCCCTTCTTAGCTAGCGTTAAAATAAAATTCACCTGCCGTGATATATCATCCTTTTCGAATAAAAAATAAAATGAAAGTAGATACTTAATTCTTTCATTTCATAATTGTATGCCGTTATATTGGAAGTCTATAGGCGTGCATTCTCTTTTGGAAAATTTTTAAGTATTGTTGAAAAAGTATTGAACGTGGAGGGTTTACACATCGATATTCCTCTAGCAGAAGGTGTGCTTCATGCGGTGGACGGTGTAAATCTATATGTAAATAAGGGCGAGACATTATGTATCGTCGGCGAGTCGGGTTGCGGAAAATCGCTAACATCGCTGGCTATAATGGATTTGCTTCCCAAAGCAGCTAATAAGATCGTAACGGCATTAGACCTAAGTGGAACGAGTATA
The DNA here is from genome assembly GCA_002690995.1 of Rhodospirillaceae bacterium. Taxonomy (GTDB): domain Bacteria; phylum Pseudomonadota; class Alphaproteobacteria; order Thalassobaculales; family Thalassobaculaceae. The sequence goes on along the minus strand of NZGS01000052.1, from coordinate 14,712 downwards.
CTAAATCATTCACAACAGCAGATGTCTGATATACGTGGTGATAAGATGGCTATGATATTTCAGGAGCCGATGACCTCTCTGAATCCCGCTTATTCTATTGGTAATCAATTAATGGAAGCGATGCTGCGCCATAAGAAAATCTCGAGAGGGGCAGCTAGAGATAGAGCTGTGGAACTTTTGCAGAAGGTAGGCATTAAAGATGCTGAAAACCGGTTGCGTCAATTCCCTCATCAACTGTCTGGCGGACTGAGGCAAAGAGTAATGATTGCTATGGCTCTGATGTGCGATCCAGACCTCATTATTGCGGATGAACCCACAACGGCCTTAGATGTCACAATACAGGCACAAATTTTATCACTTCTTAAGGAGTTACAAGACGACTTGGGAATGGGTTTATTGTTGATTACTCATGACATGGGTGTCGTCGCTCGAATGGCAGATCGCGTCGCTGTAATGTATGCGGGACGTATAGTAGAGGAGGGGACAGTTCATCAGGTTTTTGCTAATGCTAACCATCCTTACACCAAGGGATTGATGAGTTGTATTCCTGTTCCTGGAAAAATTAAAAGAGGAGACCCACTTGGTACAATACCAGGGATAGTTCCATCGCTTGTTGGCGATTTCAGTGGATGTCGGTTTAGAACTAGGTGCCCATTTTCAGAGGACATTTGTGCTATTGAAGAACCTAATCTTATCCATAAGGATTTGGAAAAAAGACACAGTTCAGCATGCCATATCGACCAATAAAGTCGAAATGAAGTCGGATTAAACAATTTTAGGTTTATCATGTAGGTCTAATAACCATCCTGATCGATTAGAGGGTTCGTTGGGTTTATGCTCTCGCTTTTTTTAGAAAAGACATATACCTCAATGTCTAAAAAGATAATTTCACTTTCAAAAGCGTCGTTATAGTGCTTCTTTCTCTGGAAAGGACCCTTGTTTTCAAGTTAAAGGCTTAGTTAATTGAGACAGGGGGTATTGTTTCATAAATCCACTTCGCCAACGATGTTGCCCATGCATCTTGTTCTCTTTGTGCTATTATTTGAACGCCAACAGGTAGATTATTGACACTTAGCATAGGGATTGTAACGCAAGGTGCGCCAACGATTGACGAGGCGAAGTTAAAAATGGGATCCCCTGTTGGCCGGGGAGCGAGGTTCGTTTCGTCTTTATCTTCATCCCATAATGGGGCAGGACCTGGGCATGATAATGTTATAGCAGCATCTGCTACGGGGGCACAAAACCTGTGAGCTTCTCGTGCATAACGCCTTAATAGAAGGAAGTTGTTATAATCCTCGGGTGTCATTAATTCTGCTTTTGACAGTACTTTTTTTAATCGTTGGCTTACTCCTTCCGGCGACTTCGTCACCAGATTACGGTGTCCCCAATGGTTTTCCCAGCTCGTTATAGAATTGGCAATTGTGCTTGCATTGCTGATTGCTTTTTCAAATTCCTCGACTAAACCAGACATCGACCGATTGATAATTGTTATTCCATGACTTTCAATTTGGGACAATAAGATACCGAAAGCTTCCTTGCTTTTTGGATCAAGAACCGACCAGCCCTCCGTTTCTAGGAAAATTAGTCTTGATGGCTTTATAGGTTTTGGAGGTGCGTTAGGGCCTTGTAATCCAATATAGCCTGGATCACCGCCCGTTCGTGTGGCTATTTCTATGGCCACTTGCCACATGTCTTCAATTGAGCCAGCATGCGGACCATGAGTGCTCATTGACGTTGTTTGGCGTTCCCCCCGATGTAGGCCCCCTTGGCTCGGCTTCAATGCAAAGTTCCCACAATATCCTGCCGGTCGTATTATAGAGCCTCCAACCTGAGAACCAATAGCAACGGGAACCATCCCCGCCGCTACGGCTGCTGCAGATCCTGACGAAGAACCCCCGGGCGTTCGATTAAGATCGAAGGGATTTTTTGTTGGGCCTGGATGAGAACCTCCCAGTTCAGCTGTCACTGTTTTTCCAAGTATGATAGCTCCAGCATTCCTTAGTGCAGATACCAAGGCATTATCGTTTCTGGGAGAAAAACCGTTATAGGCTTCGCATCCCATCTGGGTTGGCATATCGGTTGTCTCTAACAAATCTTTGATACCAATTGGCATTCCATCTATGACGGATAATTGTTGGTTATTAGCCCAGCGATGACAGCTCTCATCCGCTAATTGCCTTGCTTTGTCGGGCTGAAGCGTCACAAAAGCTTTTATTTCGGAATCCATAGCGTCTATTTTCTCCAAGCAGTCTTCTAAAAATGCTCTCGGCGATTGCTCGGAGGTCGTGAATTCTTTCGTTGCATCAAAATAGGTTTGCATTTTGAAATCTTTGATATCGTATCGGAGCATTGCACAAGAGCCTTCTTTTGAGTGATTAAATCCTACTTAACGTTATCCAGATTCGTTAAGAGGCACACCATAATAATAAAACGGTGACAATTTAACTCAGTTGTAATTTCATTTAATCAGCGATACTTGCTACAAAAACCCAACGAATGTGATTGGAAAAAGTCATCATTACTGGCAAAATTAACGGACAGATGCAAGATAGATGTGATCTTTGAACTATGTTTATGCTTACTTCTATTTACCATTGACATTCAAGCCCGAGAGTTGCTCAATTACCAGTGGGTTTGTCGATCATATTTGTTAGGTTTTTGTAGTAACTATCGCTGATTGGATAAAATAATGAATAAATGGATAAAATTTATATCGTTCCTGATGGCTTCCTTGTTTACCGTAAGTGCGGCACATGCGGGCAAAGAAAACGATACCTTAGTTTGGGTGACTAAATTTGAGCCGCCAACATATAATTATTATGATCAAACTCTGAGAGAAGGAGTGATCCTATCGCGACATATTTGGGATAGTTTATATTGGAGAGATTTAGAGACCGGGGAATTTAAACCACACCTCGCGACTAAGATGGAATACTCTAATCCTACAACGATCGATATCACTCTCAGAAAAGATATTGTTTTCCATAATGGAGAAAAGTTTGATGCGGACGATGTTGTCTTTACAATAAACGAGATAATTAACCCAGAAAACAAATATAAAAACAGAAAATTGATATCCTGGGCTAAAAAAGCGGAAAAAACAGGCCAATACTCCGTTAGGTTACATCTTGGCAAAATATTTGCTCCTGCCATGGAAATGCTATCAACAGCAGTTGTTATGTATCCGGACGAATACTATAAAAAGGTCGGTAAAAATGCGTTTGCTAGAGCACCAATTGGAACGGGCCCCTATAAAGCCGCAGAAATTGTACCTGGAAAACATTTGGTTCTCGAAAGGAATGAGAGCTATTTTGGTGGCGCAAAAGGCAAGGCTAATATCAGCAAGGTTTTGATGCGCTTCGTCGACGAACCGAATACGCAAATTGCAGAGTTAATGAGTGGGAATGCCGACTTAATTTGGCGCCTCAATAAAGAACAAGGTAAAAAGCTCAACAGAGTTTCTGGTGTTTCAGCAGTGGCTGGGGAAACTATGAGAGTTGGGTACCTTCAGTTTGATAGCTCGGGAAGCACTGGCGACCACCCACTAAAAAATATTAAGGTGCGACAGGCGATCAGTCACGCGATAGATAGGGAATCAATCGCGGTTAATTTGCAAGGTGGCGGTCAAGTTCTTGATCTCTTTTGTTATCCAACTCAGGTCGGCTGCGAATCTCCTGATGCCCCGAAATATAAATATGATCCCGCGAAGGCCAAACAACTTCTTGCAGAAGCGGGTTACCCCAATGGTTTCGAAATAGATTTCTATGCCTACAGAAATAGAAATTTTGCAGAAGCGATGATGGGATTTATGGCTGAGGTCGGTATCAAAGCAAATATGGAATGGATGAAATATAGCGCGCTTCGTGATAAGGTTAGAAAGGATGAGGTTCCTTTCAATTTTATGACTTGGGGCTCAGGTTCAGTGAATGATGTGTTTAGGATCACTTCATACTTTTTTAATCACAGTTCCGACGACCTTGCCCTGGACCCAGATGTGAAAAAATATTTAGATGCTGGAGATGGTACTATCGTTTTAGAGGATAGAAAGAAAAACTATAGTGAAGCTCTTCGCCTTATCGCTGAAAGAGCGCATGCCTTGCCGTTATTTAGTTACGCCTATTACTATGGCATGAGCGATGACCTAGATTTTAAAACCACGCCCGACGAAATTGTACATTTGTACCGAGCAAAGTGGAAATAAAGACGTCATGGAAAAGCTGGTTTTCTCGGAGACCAGCTTTTCGTTTGCTCAGAACAACACCTTTTGAAACCTACGGGTGCTCTGAATGCTAAATTTTACTGTACGCCGAATTGTCTTGGTGATGTTAGTTGCCTTAACTGTTTCGGTGATAGCATTTTTTTTAGTGCGGTTGTCAGGTGACCTTGCTACCGCTCTCGCTGGAGAAGATGCTAACGCGCAAGAGATAGCCGATATTAAAAAAATATATGGGCTAGATCGTCCACTGATTGTTCAGTACGCGGATTGGTTACTTAGCGCTCTCAGAGGGGATTTTGGTGCTTCACTTTATTTTCCGGAAACTGTTGGCGAATTGGTGGCAATGCGGTTACCAACTACGCTCCTACTAGCGTTTTCAGGACTTGTTGTTTCCCTTCTTATAGGAATTCCTTTTGGTGTAATCGCGGCCTTGAAACCTGATTCATGGGTGGATCGGATATCCATGTCAATAGCAGTTGCCGGGCAGGCGATACCGACTTTCTGGATGGGCTTAATGCTTATGGTTTTGTTTGGACTAATCCTGAGATTGACGCCCATAAGTGGGGACGAAAGCTGGCAGCACTTCATTTTGCCAGCGTTTACTTTAGGATACTACTCAACACCGCCGATAATGAGATTAACAAGATCTGGAATGTTAGAAGTTCTCTCGGCAGATTATATTCGAACTGCGTATGCTAAAGGATTAAAACCTTTGCGTGTATTATTCAAGCATGCCTTAAGAAATGCGGTTATACCAGTCGTAGCTCTGGCATCTGTTCAATTTGGGCATATGTTGTCCGGAGCTATTGTTATAGAATCAGTCTTTGCGATGCAGGGAATAGGCTACTTGGCTTGGGAATCAATTCTCAGGAATGATATAGCGGTGATTCAAGCAATTTTACTCATTGTGTGTTTGTTTTATGTCGGCTTAACCTTTATATCGGATCTCTTGAATGCATGGCTCGATCCTCGTATACGGGTAAGTTGAAGAGGATCGAATTTTGAACGATATTTCCGCTGACCACCCAAAACTCGATCCGGACAACGCGCTTCGTAGCAACTTGACCAAGCACCTTTTCCGCAGAATTTCTGCACATAACTCTATTTTAATTGGGGGGGGAGTATTAGGCGCCATTGTTCTTATGGCACTTTTTGCACCGTTATTAGCTCCCCATGACCCTTTTTCTCAAGATCTTTCGAGACGCTTACTTCCACCATTTTGGATGGAGGATAATAATCCTAAACATATTTTAGGGACGGATAATTTAGGTCGTGACTACTTGAGCAGGCTTATTTACGGGGCTCAAATTTCCTTGATGATTGGAGTTTGTACGGCAATTATATCAGGGATAATCGGGTCTGCGTTGGGTATTACTGCGGGTTATTTTGGTGGTCGCATTGATGCAGTGATTACGTTTATTATAACAACTAGACTTTCAATGCCGATCGTATTAGTTGCACTAGCTGTCGTTGCTTTAGTTGGCGGCTCCCTGCACGCTGTAATTCTTGTTCTTGGCTTTCTTCTTTGGGATCGTTACGCAGTCGTAATGCGAAGCGCAACACAACAGGCACGAAATATGGATTATGTATCTGCAGCTCGGGCGATAGGTTGTCCAACATGGCGAGTCGTCTTGTCGGAAATCTTTCCTAATGTGGTAAATAATCTCATAGTCATAGCAACCTTTGAAGTTGCTCATGCCATTTTGCTGGAAGCATCGCTCTCATTTCTTGGTCTTGGTGTGCAACCACCTGACCCGTCCTGGGGACTCATGATCGCCGAGGGTAAAGAGTTTCTTTTATTTGACCCGTGGGTTATTACAATTCCAGGAATCGCGCTATCTATTCTAGTTCTGGCAGTAAATATGCTCGGTGATGGTATAAGGGACGTTAGCGCTCCCGAAAATAGAAACTAATAGTAAAAAGAGTAGCCAAGATGACGCCAATATTAGAGACAGTAGATTTGGAGTGCTCTTTTTGGATTTCTACAGGAATGTTTTCACCGAAAAAAACCCTGGCAGCGGTAAATGGTGTCTCTGTTCAGTTACTCAAGGGACAAGTGCTTGGATTAGTTGGCGAAAGTGGCTGTGGAAAAAGTACCTTAGCTAAAATGCTTTTAGGTTTACAAAAACCAACCAAAGGCAATATTTTATTCGACGGACAACCATTCGAACGGTTGTCCCAATTTGAAAGAGCAGCAAGAGTGCAACCTATATTTCAGGATCCATATAGTTCTCTTAATCCTCGAAAAACAATATTTGAAATTATAACGCTACCACTCAGCGTACATAAAGTAGGAACGTCTCGTGACTGGCTCCAAAAAGCTAGAGAAATGATGGATCTTTGTGGTTTAGCCTCTCGGTACCTGAATAGTTACCCTAGCCAACTATCTGGTGGTCAACGTCAACGCGTTGCGATAGCTAGAGCTCTAGTGATGAAGCCAGAGGTCGTAATATGTGATGAACCAACTTCTGCCTTGGATGTCTCAGTCCAATCACAGATATTAAATTTACTCATGGACTTAAAAAATGAACTTGGTCTAACTTATCTATTGATAAGCCACAATTTAGCCGTTGTAGAACACTTAGCTGATCGTGTAGCCGTCATGTATTTTGGAGAAATAGTTGAAAATGAAGATACCGAGCAACTATTCAATAAACCCAATCATGAATATACAAAAAAACTTTTAAATAGTGTCCTTGTACCAGACCCAAGCCGTTTTGCTCGTAGTGTGTAGCGATCGGGTCACCATTTGCGAAGCCATAATCAAAACATGCTAAATATATTTTTAGATTAAGCGGTTGTTGTCAAACGAGACAGCGGTGCTGCATGAAGAGAACACACGTTATGAATATTTAGAAGCAGACAATTCTCGATGGTTGGTTAATAACACCGGCACGATTCGTCGAGTTGAAAGGACTTCGGTTGCGGACATAATCAACCGGTAGCATTTATTTCCTTGCAAGGAGTTATCTCGACGGCTTTAATGTAGTCAGGCTAATGTTATTATAATTAGCTGTCTCACAGGAAAAAGGGGAGTTTATCATGAAACTTAAGTTAGGCATCAGTTTCGTCACCGCTGCAGGTATTGCGTTGATGAGTTCAGTTGCACAATCAGCGCCGGACGATAACAGCTTAGTTATAGCGTGGGGCTCTACTGGGCCGATTGAGCATGTTGATAATTATGTTAATACAAATAGAACAGGTATTTGGTTTAGTAGGATGGTCTGGGACCAGCTCATTTACCGAGAACCAAAAACGTTTGAGTATAAGCCGTTGTTAGCTAAAAGTTGGAAGGCTTTATCTGATACTGTTTGGCGTTTTGAGCTTCGACAGGGTGTAAAATTCCATAACGGTGAAGCATTTGATGCTGATGATGTCGTTTACACATTGAACTGGGTTTCTAATCCAAAAAATGGTGTAAAAGTTCAGCGAAACGTCAACTGGATAAAAGAAGCTCGGAAGGTAGGGCCATTTACTGTTGACGTTGAAATGAAGCGTCCTTTTCCACAAGCTTTTGAATTTTTATCAGGGCCGATCACAATCTATCCCAACGAATATTATGCGAAAGTTGGACCTGACGGTATGCATAAAGCTCCTGTTGGTACAGGTCCGATGAAAGTCGTTTCCATCAAAACTGCCGAAGAGTATGTATTTGAGAAGAACAAAGGTTACACATGGGGATCACCGAAGGGTGAGGCCCAAGTGGACAAAATGATTGTGCGTGAAATAGCTGACGTGCAGACTCAAATAGCAGAACTGTTAGCAGGAGGCATTGATATCACGGCCGATATTTCTGCAGACCACGTCACTCAAATAGGTGGAGTGCCTGGTTTCACAGCTTTACAGGCTGGTACAATGCGTACTGGTTACATCGGTTTCGATGCAGCGGGTCGTGGTAACCATGAGCCGGTGACAAAACTCAAAGTTCGGCAAGCAATGGCTCACGCAATTGATCGGAAAAGTTTGGTTAAAAACTTGATTCGTGGTGATGCTGGCGTCATTCATACACCTTGTTTCCCGACGCAATTTGGATGTGATGTTAGCGCTGCTGTGAAATATGAATTTGATCAGGGTAAAGCCAAAAAACTATTGGCAGAGGCAGGATATCCAAACGGGTTTGATATCGATTTTTACACCTTCCGTCCTGCTGACTGGGCTGAGTCGGTCATGGGTGATTTAGCTAAGGTTGGAATTAAGGCTAAGTTGACCAAGATGCCATATTTCGCTCTTCGCGATAAACAAAGGAAAGAAGGGACGACGCCGATGTTCCTAATGGACTGGGGTTCATACTCTATGAACGATATGTCAGCCATTACGTCGCACTTCTTCAAAAAAGGACCAGATGATTTTGCACTAGACGATGACGTTGCAAAGTGGCTTGAAGCAGGTGATACAAACTCAGACGCTTCTGTTAGAAAAGCTAACTATGCCAAAGCGATCAAAAAGATCACAGGTCAAGTATATTGGTTGCCAATGTTCAACCACGTTCGGAACTATGGCTACAGAAAAGAATTGAAATTTATCCCTTACCAGGATGAAATTCCACGTTTCTGGCAGTATGGGTGGAAATAAAAGCACCTTACATCTGCATTGACTTCTTGCTAGGGCGGGTTAACCCGCCCTAGCTAATTTACAAGCCAGGGTCTTGGAATTATGCTTGCATATACTCTTAAACGCATCGTTGTCGCATTTTTAATTTTGTTGGTTGTTTCTGGCTTAACATTCTCATTATCTCACCTTTCGGCTGATCCTGCTTTGACTATTGCAGGGGAACAGGCATCTGACGAAGATATTGAAGCTGTCCGGAAACTCTACGGTTTTGACCGACCGGTTATAGAACAATATGTTAATTGGCTATCACGAGCTTTGCAGGGCGACTTTGGAAAAAGCTATCACTATAAAGCACCCGTGGTAGAAATGATTTCTGGTCGAATTGGGACAACCATGACCCTTGGATTTCTGGCGATAGTATTCGCACTTGTTATATCCATTCCGTTGGGTACGTTGGCTGCGATGCGACCCAACTCTATTATAGACAGGTTTGCCCTTTTGATAGCGGTATTTGGTCAAGCACTACCAACATTCTGGTTCGCCTTAATGATGATAATTTTGTTTGGCGTTTGGTTTAGGTGGCTCCCCATCTCGGGAAATACAACATGGGCTCACTTTGTAATGCCAACAATAGCATTGGGCTATTACGCAACGCCCGCACTAATGCGGCTTACTAGAGCTGGAATGATTGAAGTTTTAAGTTCCGATTACATTCGTACTGCTAAAGCAAAAGGCTTGTCTCCTGTGTCTGTTCTATTTAAACATGCGCTCAGAAATGCAATTATTCCAGTCGTGGCGCTTGCCGCTGTTTGGTTCGGGTTTATGTTAGGCGGATCCATTGTTATCGAAACAATCTTTAATTTAAAAGGGATTGGGTGGCTTTCTTATGACGCATTGCTTCGGTCCGATTTACCTGTAGTTCAGGCTATCGTTCTTATCTTTGCGTCTTTTTATGTTATTCTTACGCTGCTTTCAGATCTTTTAAATGCCTATTTGGACCCGAGGATATCTGTAAGATGAAAAACTCATCTCCATTCTTGCGCGGAAGACAAACGGCCGAAGAAATTTTAGAACCCAGGCCGATGGCTAAATTGCGACGTAGGGTGTTTAAAAATCATAGTTTTTTAATTGGGGCGGTGATTTTGATTTCTATAATTTTAATCGCGTTGTTGGCGCCTCTTTTTTCTCCGCATGATCCCTATGACCAAGATCTCGCGCGCCGATTAATGAATCCTTTCTGGCATGACAAAAAGACAAATGACTTATATTTACTTGGTACAGATAAAGTAGGACGCGACTATCTCTCACGCCTCATTTATGGCGCGCAAATTTCACTTTTAATTGGGTTCTTAACTATTCTCATTTCTGGAACTATTGGTACGGCATTAGGAGTGGTGGCAGGTTATTTTGGTGGTCGTGTAGATATGGTGGTGAACTTCATTATCAACACTCGCCTCGCAATGCCTGTGTTTTTGGTCGCTATGGCTGCCGTAGTCGCTTTCGGGGCCTCTCTCCATGTTGTGATAATGGTACTGGGGCTGTTTCTCTGGGATAGATTTGCCGTGGTTATGAGAAGTATTACAATGCAGGCAAGGGACTTGGACTACGTCAAAGCTGCTAGGGCGATTGGCTGCTCAACTCCTTATATTATTATTAGAGAAATTTTTCCTAATGTCCTTTCTTCTCTGACGGTTGTGGCCACTGTTGAAATGGCAAACGCTATTCTGCTTGAGGCTGCCCTGTCTTTTCTCGGTTTTGGAGTTCAAGCACCAACACCTAGCTGGGGTTTAATGCTAAATGAAGGAAGAGAATACATGTTCTTTTCACCTTGGTTATTGGCTTTGCCTGGAACAGGCCTATTTCTATTAGTTTTAGCGATAAATTTATTTGGGGACGGCCTGCGTGATGTGACATTGGAGCGAGAACGTTGAGTGAAAAAAAAGATGTAGTGCTGGAGGTAGATAACCTAAGAATTGATATCCCTGTATCCGCAGGTTTACTCCATCCTGTTCGTGGCATTTCTTTTGATGTATCGCGCGGAGAAACTCTTTGCATAGTTGGTGAGTCCGGCTGTGGTAAGTCGCTGACATCCCTTGCGATAATGGGATTGTTGCCAAAAAATGCAGATCGGCAAGCTGATCGTTTAAACTTTTTAGGTAAAGACATTCGAGACTTTGATGAGCGTCAGATGGCCAAGCTTAGAGGTGTTAAAATGGGCATGATCTTTCAAGAGCCCATGACCTCACTGAATCCCTCCTACACTATAGGGAACCAACTTGAGGAAGTTTATCTGAGGCATATGTCTTCGAATCGGCTGGAAGCTAGAGAGAGAGCAATCTTTCTATTAGATAAGGTTGGTATATCTTCTGCCGGGAGCCGACTAGGTCAATATCCCCATCAGCTTTCGGGCGGTTTAAGGCAGAGAGTGATGATAGCGATGGCATTAATGTGTGGGCCCGATTTGATTATAGCGGACGAGCCAACAACCGCTCTTGACGTTACCATCCAAGCACAAATTCTTCATTTACTTGCGGAACTGCAATCAGACTTTGATATGGCTATGGTCCTAATAACACACGATCTTGGAATTGTTGCTAGAGTGGCTGATAAAGTTCAAGTTATGTATGCGGGTCGTACTGTTGAAGAGGGAAATTGCGAAGCGGTTTTTGACAAGCCCCTTCATCCATATACATCGGGGCTGCTGCGCTGTATTCCAGTTCCAGGCAAGACGCAACCAGGCGAAAAACTTGGTACAGTGCCAGGAGTTGTTCCTAACCTTGTTGGAGACCTTAACGGATGTATGTTCAGGAATCGCTGTGAATTTGCCACTGACGAGTGCAAAGAACTTGCTGAAACACCTACCGTCCTCGAGAATGGTCATGCCTATACATGCCGCTTGAAACCTGATGAAATGGAGCCGTCGACTGGGGGCAGATTATGAAACAGGAAAATGCATTAGAGGCTGTTAACGTTTCTTGTGTTTTTAGAATTAATCAGGGTTTGCTCAAAGGCTCTAAGCCTTTAGTTGCGGTTAATGGTGTATCATTACAGATCCAAAAAGGCAAAGTAGTAGGCTTAGTTGGCGAGTCAGGCTGTGGAAAATCGACTCTTGCCAATATTTTGTTAGGCCTACAACGCCCGACTTCTGGCGACGTACTTTATTCTGGGAAAACTGCTACTGGATTTTCAAATCGACACATAGCTCGACGCATCCAACCAATCTTTCAAGATCCATATTCCTCTTTGAACGTTACGAAAACGGTAAAGTCCATTATTTCGTTGCCGCTGCGTATTCATAAAATTGGAGATGCCGCTAGCTGGGATTCAAAAGTAAACGAAATGCTAGATCTGGTTGGATTGCCTAAGCGTGTTGCCGAGAGTTATCCCTCTCAATTGTCTGGTGGTCAACGGCAACGAGTTGCAATAGCAAGAGCCCTCATTATGCGCCCTGAGGTAGTAATATGTGATGAACCGACTTCTGCTCTAGATGTGTCAGTGCAATCCCAAATTTTGAATTTGCTACAGGATTTGCGTTTAGAACTTGGTTTAACCTATTTGATGATTAGCCATAATCTAGCCGTTGTTGAACATATGGCAGATCGAGTAGCGGTAATGTACCTCGGACGCATAGTGGAAGAGGCAGAGTCGGCAGTTTTATTTAAAGAGCCTAAGCATCCTTATACCAGAGCATTATTGAGTTCAGTGCTTACACCGGATCCGCGGTTAGGTGTGCCCGATACGCAACTGGGCACCATATTCCCAAATCCTATAGATCCGCCTACTGGCTGTAGTTTTCATCCGCGATGCGCAAGCCGAATAGACATTTGTAGTCAAAAAATGCCGGCACCTCATCTAGAAAAACAGCACATGGCAGAATGTCACTTATTTTCAAAGTGAATTAATAGAAACCTGGTTGATATTGAACCTTGTGGAAAAACTAAATCTATTCTTCGGTCAAAAGTGAATACTCCCGAGGCTGTCTGTGTTCAACAAAATTAAAAATATTTTCCCGAATTTCTTGGCAACGGTCTAAATTTATCTCGGCGATAATTATTTGATCATCAGGCCCTTGCGATCTCGCAATTACTTCGCCAGTTGGTGCTACTATTAAACTCCCCCCGATGAGTTCGCACCCTTCTTCAAAACCGGCTTTGGCGACTGCTACAGACCAAACGCCATTTTGATAGCAACCAGCTTGAATACTAAGTTCATTATGGAAATACTGAAGATGATCGTGTTCTGGAGCTAAAGGATAATGAAGGGGGGTATTATACCCAAGCACAACAAGTTCGGCGCCCTTTAGACCTAAAACTCGCCAAGTCTCAGGCCATCTGCGGTCATTACAAATACACATACCAATGTTAGCATCTAATGCTTCAAATACTGGAAAACCAAGATCTCCTTTCTCAAAGTAATATTTTTCTAAATGTTGAAAGGGACGCCACTCTTGGTTATCGCTATGACCAGGCAAGTGGATTTTCCTGTATTTTCCGATAATCTTTCCAAAGTTATTTACCATGATGGCGGTATTGTATCTATTTCCGTCTGGTGTTAATTCGGCATAACCAAGGTGAAAAGCAATATTAAATTTCTTGGATGTTTCAAATAAAGGCAACACGTCCTCATTAGGCATTTCCCTTTCAAACATGTGGTCAAAATCTGTTTTATTTTCGACCCACCAACGTGGAAAAAATGTAGTTAGTGCAAGTTCTGGAAATACGATTAGTTGCGCGCCGCGGCTGGCTGCTTGGTGCATAAGATCAATCATACGGTTTACTGCAGACGCTTTTGTTTCATCTCGACTTATTGGACCAAGTTGACCACCCGCAACAACCATGTTTCGCATAATACTTTTCCTCCAGAAGGGGCGTTGAATTGACATGTTCAACTTTGATCTAAATGATTTGCGACGTAAACCTAATTTCAATACGCGAATTGTTTATACTATTGAGACAACTACCACTTTTAGTAAATGTACGTTTTCTTATTCGCTATTTTTGAGGCTTAATTATAAAAATACTTTTGGGAGGTATGCAGATGTTAATAGGCATTGATCACATCGTGTTAAATTGTAAGGACGTGGAATATACTGCAGACTGGTACGAAAGAGTCCTCGGATTGAAACGTGAGGTATTTGGCCCAGAGAGTCGCATTGCGCTCAAATTTGGCAATCAAAAGATAAATCTGCGGCCAATAGGCGCTAAAAACTGGATTACGAGTAAAAACGAATCGGAAGGATCCGTTGATATTTGTTTTATTACTCGTGAAGATCTCTCTCTAGTAAAAGCTCGAATTGAAGATGATGGAGTGGAGATAATCCAGGGGCCAGTTGAGAAAATTGGTTCACTGGGATTGATGATGTCAATATATTTCCGGGATCCGGAAGGAAGTCTCCTCGAAATATCTACTTATAATGAAAATCATAATTAAAAGATATTAGATCCTGTTAGCACCTGCGTCGTAACTTTGAATAGAGGATATAGCCCTGCTGTAACTAGATGGACCCTTGCTAGTAAAGCAAGATATTGAGATACTGAGCTCATATGTTAAAAAATTAAGACTAAATTTTGGTGATAAGAGAGCTGTAAAGTATAGAGAATGCTGCGGTGGAAGAAAAAGAGGCTATTATTTAACCCAAAAAACACCCCCAACAAACAGGAATGGTTTCACGAATTTGCCCAAGCGCCAAACGCGCTCGTTTTTGATCATTTTGTGAGGGTGTACTTTTGTTGCCGCCCAAAGCCAGATAAGAACGGTAGTGTGGTCAGTTATGGAAATTATGTTGATCTTAATAGAAAGAACCTATTTGAAATTATATCCACTGCTTCCGCACCCTTAATGTCGCTTGGCGCGATTGGGACATTTGATGAGTTTGGCACTTATCCTATCTCAGTAGTGAAAGTTGGTTCGAGAATGTTGGCGTATTATGGCGGTTGGACGCGTTG
>NZGS01000051.1 GCA_002690995.1 Rhodospirillaceae bacterium | reverse complement strand
CAATAAAAAACGCATAGAATGCATCAAAGCTGTAAATAATTCTGCGTCTATAGCGCTCGCCAACATGTTATCATTTTATGGAAGATATAACTCGAAGAAATATGGCGAGGATGGCGCACCATTACACGACCCAACAGTAATCGCTTGGCTGATAGCGCCAAGTCTATTTTCTGGTAAAGCCTGCAATGTTGAAATAGAAGTTAATTCCTACCTTACACGTGGTGCAACAGTTGTCGACTGGTGGGGAGTCACTGGGCGCAAGGCAAATGCAACAGTAATCAACGAGGCTGATGCAAATGGCTTCTTCCGGCTGCTTTTTGAGCGACTTCCAAATTTAAGTTAGCAGTCTAACGAAAACTCATAAGTGCTCGTTAAGCCCCCTCATATCTGATATTTCTGCATCGGGTTTATAAGAAAGATCCCCCTGTTTTTTATATCGATTAATCCAGATACGGCGACCAAAACCTAAATCTTTTGCCGTGCGCATATCATGATAAAAACTCTGGGCAATGTGAGTTATATTTTTTGGGTATTCGTTTAGGCGTTTAATTAGTTCGTTAAACATCCCCGCAGACGGTTTATAGCATTTAGCTTCAGATGCCAAAACAACTTCATCAAAGGCTACGCCAATTTTTGCAATATTGAACCTAATGATATCCGGCTCTGAATTAGATAAGATCGCTATTTTATAATCTTGCTTTAATTCTGATAACACCTGATTTACTTCAGGGAATGGATCGGCGTCCTTTACCGCTGACAACATTTTAACTTCATCTGAAGATGTCGAGACCAAACCTATTTTATTTAGCGCCCATTTAAGACTTTTTTTAAGCACTTGGTTTAATGGCAAAAAATCCTCCGTCTGCAGGCGCCGCTCTGACGACTGAAACACTGACCAGGCGCTTTCCACTAGATCTTTCGTGCCCCCCTTCGCTGAAATTAAGTCTGTCATTGTAGCAGACTTACTCTCGGTATATCGGACGAGCGTGTCATAACAATCGAAAGTTAGCCATCGTTTGTCACTATTTAAAGACATCAACCGCTCCCTAACCCTTTTTAGACTTTTAAAGACTTATTTATTTCCCAAATTCTTGTCTAGCCAATTTTGCTCCCTCAACCATAGCTTTAAGTTTCAGCCTCGCTATGCCTAAAGGTAACGGCACAAGTCCGCAATCTGGCGCAGCTTGTATTTGTGTCGGAGGTAAATGCTCTGCTGCTGTGAGAAGCTTGTTGGCAATATCCCGTGGATTTTCGATATCGTTAGTTCCATTATCGATACATCCAAACAACACCGTTTTTGACGGACATCTCCGCAATAAACTTGGGTCCAATTTTGAAGCTTCAAATTCAAGCGCCAGTTCATCGACCTTTGAGCTCTCAAGTGCGTCCAAAATCACAGGGTAGCTATCTACAATTGGCCTTGGGACACCTGGCATGGGATAACTGTAACAAATATGTGCAGTTGATTTGGCTGTGCTTAAGCCTTCCAAACATCTATCTAAAGCTTTTATACCCCAACTTACCACTTTTTCTGGATATCTACTGAAAACAGGTTCATCAAACTGTATTACTGCAGCGCCTTGTTGTTCTAACTCAAGTGCTTCTTCATTTAAGGCCACTGCCACATCCATAGCTAACTGCTCTTCATTGTGATAGAATTCGTCCGCCGTTGAGTCAGCCACGGTCATAGGCCCGGGCAATGTAACTTTGACAGGTAATGTCGTTTCTCTGAGAATGAAACTCAACTCAGATCGAAGGATTGAGGCGTTTCGTTTAATGGGTCCGATACAACGCCCAACTTCCGCGAGCCGACGTTTGTTTCGAGTCCATTTTTTTGTCAGTGTTTGGTAGTCAAAACCCTCCAATTGGGATGTAATATGGGTAAGGTATGATTTTCTTCTCTGTTCGCCATCACTTACAATTTCAATACCTGCATTTTCTAGGTCGTGAAGTGTGAGCCGTGTAGCGTCATCCAGTGCTTTTTCCAATACATCACCTGAAAACTGCCACTCTGCTCCCTTACCGTGCACCTGCTTACCTTCAGCATTAAGTGGTATTTGTTCCATCAGCCAGCTCGGCTTTGGCATTGAACCTACAACTGTGGTTACAAATGGCTTATTCATAAACTGCTCCAATAAAACGAATTGATTATTTCTCAATGAGATGATGCTCAGCGAAACAAGGAAAGTTCAAATAGATATTAAAAGCCTCTCGCTTGGACACCCGATCCATCCAAGCAGCAACCCCGAGATAAGATGCGTTTATGTCTATCTTGAGAGGCGTTGTTAACTTAATCGTAAAAAAAGCTGTAATATCTGCAACACTAAAACGAGAACCCGCAACAAACTCATTTTCTGCCATATGCGGTTCAACTCGTTCTAAAAACATTTTTCCCATTTCTATCCCTCGAGTGACCATTTCTGGGACCTGAGGAAGATCCGTCCTTGTTCCCGGAATTACTCGGCCTTTGAAATTTTCTAGGTGGTTACGAACAGCATGAAGCATGGGTAAGAAACCATCTAACTCAAATCGCCGCAACCACATATCGATTACGGCCCGAGTTTCAGCTGTCGTTCCAAACAGCGCAGGGTTAGGGTAAATCTCTTCCAAATACCGACATATCGAAATAGACTCAGAGATAACAGTTCCATCGTCCAACTCCAAGAATGGTACGCAGTGGAATGGATTCATAGATTTAAAAGGCTCTAAAAACTGTTTCCCTTCCCGAACATTCAGTTGTTCAGTTGGTATTTCAATACCTTTTTCTCTGATAAAGACTTGAACACGCTGAGCATTTGCCGCAGGCCCAAAATCAAAAAGTTTCATTTGTTAGCTCTCATTAAAATAAAATTAAGTTACTAGAACTTGTTTAGGAAAAATCGATAGTCTGAAATGTCATAATTCATCATTCGGCTGCGATAGCTTGCTTAGACTTTTCAAACTTAAATCCTCTGTAATTATTTGCGACTATTTCTTCGCAGATTTTGCGATATGCCCCAACACCGCCAATATAAGGCATGAATAATCTCGGTTTTCCGGGAATATTGGCGCCCATATACCAGGAATTGGCTTGGGGGAATAACGTCTTGTTAGCAACCTCCTGCACATGATCCACCCATTTATTTTCAGCTTCTAAATCTGGTTCAACGACCGACAACCCTTTCCTTCGCATTGAAAGCAGTGTTTCAATCACAAGGTCAACATGTTGTTCGATAGACATAATCATATTGCTTTTTACTGAGGGGCTGCCTGGTCCAGTAATCATAAATAGGTTTGGAAAAGAGGCCGACATCAAACCAAGATATGTTTTTGGTCCAGCGATCCACTTTTCCTTGAGCGCTAAGCCGTCGCGACCTTTTATATCAACATTAAATATACTACCCGTCATCGCATCGAAACCTGTGGCAAAAATTATACTATCAAAAAGATAGAGTTGATCATCAACAATTATCCCATCTGTCACCAGTCGTTGGATAGGTTTCTTACTTATATCAACAAGTTTCACATTTTCACGATTGTACGTTTCAAAATATCCAGTATCTATACAAATCCGTTTTGTTCCGATTGGGTAACTTCTAGGACATAAAATTTCGGCTGTCTCTTTGTCTTTCACAACCCTCTTTATCTGCTGCCGTACATATTCGGCTGCCGTATAATTTGCGTCTGCATTTGTGAGCAAATCATTAAAAGAGCCAAGAAATCCTGTTCCGCCGATGGCCCAACGTTTTGTATAAAGTTCTTGGCGCTGATCTTTGTCAACTGAAAGTGCTGGGACGTCGTTGAGATCTTTTAGGCTTCCGTGAGCAGAATATCTCATTTCCTTTCTTCGTTCGGAGTACACATCTTTCCAAGAACGCTCGTATTTTTTTGTCATTGGTTCGTTTTGTGACGGTATAGAGTAATTTGGGGTTCTTTGGAAAACAGTGAGTTTTTTGGCTTGCTTTGCCAGTACTGGAATTGACTGTATCCCGGAAGAACCAGTTCCAATGACTGCTATGCTCTGTCCTGAAAAATCGACCTCCTCGTGGGGCCAATCCCCAGTGTGAAAGGTGTCACCAACGTAATCAGACAGGCCTTTAATATTCGGTATTTGAGTAGTCGATATACAGCCCGTTGCCATAATAAAATACTGAGCATTGATTTCTTCTCCAGTATTCGTAGTAATCTTCCACGTTTTCAAGTTTTCATCGAACCAACTCGCCTTAACTTCTATATTAAATTCGATATCCTTTTTTAAATTAAATCTATCGGCAACGTGATTAGCATAAGCGAGAATATCCGGCTGCGCAGAGAATTTTTCTGGCCAGTGCCAGTCCTGCTGAAGTTGTTCGTCAAACGAATAAGAATATTGCAAACTTTCCACGTCACATCGTGCTCCTGGGTATCTATTCCAATACCAGGTTCCGCCAACATCCCCGCCACGTTCAAAGACACGCGTCGAAAAACCGGCTTTCCTTAAACGATATAATAAGTAGAGACCAGAGAAGCCAGCACCAACCACTACAACATCAACGTCAACATTTTTCATCATCTACTTCCATAAAACTTACCCTGAATCTACTATAGTTTTCTTCAAACTTTGTTTCCATCGAATAAATTAAACACGATACCTCTGGGGCCGAAGACCCGCATGGAACCAGGTTAGATAGGAGATCACGTCATAAACGGGTAATCCAAGCGCTAAATTAATATCTTTGCTGAAGGGGCCCATATTAGTACATTCAAGAACAATCGCACCTACCTCAGGATACTCCCCCACTAATTCATTTGCAGCAGAAACGAGATCCTCTCTAGCTAATCCAACATTCATTGCGTCGCCGTCGTCAAGCACACTTGCCGTAAAGGTTTTGCCATTTTCTGTACCAACTAATGGAATATCTAAAGGTACGCCAACAGACTCTAAATGTTCGGGGGTAACACTTTCTTTAGAAATAGTAATTACCCCGACTCGTTTTCCTGGCGGCAATGTACTTTGAACCCATGGTATTTGCATAAGCGATGAACTTGCGACGGGGACACCCGCCGCTTCAGCGATATCATCTTGGAACAGCGATAAAAAACCACAGGTCGTTCCAATACCGTCAGCTCCCATGGAGACCAAGTCTTTTGCCGCTTGCATAAAATATTCTTTTAAACCTCGAGCGCCCTTCCTAACTACCATATCAGGACTGGCACCCTCTACAATTTTATAAAGGACGGGAAACGGCCATGTTTCAGCATTCCCTATGTCACCATGAATTCTAGGGAACTTTGTATCGAGTGACAATATACCTAGCGAAGCCCCATAAATAGTTTTACCTGGTCGTGGAGCTGTTTCATTTATATCCATCATAATTATATTACCGCCCTTTCCCACATGACTATTTCTATATCTTGATGAGTTAACAAATAAATTGCATATAGTTTAGGCTTGCATATTTTTTTGCACAAGGAACTATAGCCTATGTTGAAAAGTGAAAGGGCAAAGTTCATCCAACAAAGATTGAATGAACTTTACCCTAACCCGCCTATCCCTCTTGAACATCAAAGTTCCTTCCAACTTTTAGTTGCCGTATTACTCAGCGCGCAGTGTACGGATAAGCGGGTCAATGAAGTTACACCAAATTTATTTGCTATTGCGTCTGACGCACATGCGATGCTGAAGGTTCCTACAGAACAAATTTACAAGATTATTCGTCCCTGTGGCCTAGCTCCAAAGAAGTCAGCAGCAATTTCAGAACTATCGCGTATCCTTGTAGAAAAATATGATGGGGAAGTTCCTGAAAACTTATTAGAGTTAGAGATGCTACCCGGCGTCGGGCACAAAACAGCAAGTGTAGTTATGTCCCAAGGTTTCGGACATCCTGCCTTTCCAGTAGATACGCACATACACCGCCTCGCTCAACGTTGGGGGCTTACGAAGGGCAAGAATGTTACACAAACGGAAAAAGACTTAAAAAGGCTCTTTCCCCCCGAGACCTGGAATAAACTACATCTTCAAATTATTTTTTATGGAAGAGAATATTGTACTGCCCGAGGTTGTGACGGCCGGGTTTGTGACATCTGCACGACTTGCTATCCCAACAGAAAAAAGCCATTCAAAAATAATAAAGCATAACAACTAATTAAAAAAATAATCCTGCGTTTATTGGCTCTTATCACCTCTTGGTGGCCAAGAAATCATTAAGATTAATGGGTATGCCAAAATGGAAGCCCATAAAAATAAGTGAAATACATTTATATAGCCAATATTAGCTGCCTGCCTTGTTACTTCGTTCGAAATCTGCATAAGACTTGAGAATTCATTTATATTCCAGAAACTCTGCGTTAGACCAAATTCAAAACGATTATCAAACGGTATTATCCATTGAGTTAACTCACTGTAGCTCATTTTTTGAGTGTGAAATATAACGATAAAGCTCAGGGAAATATAAAAACTAGACGTAATACTCCTAATGAGGTTCCACATCATCGCTCCCTCTGCCGAGCGGTCCAGTGCCAAATTAGAGAATGTGACGAGTGTCATGGGCACCCAAAGACAGCCTACTCCAAAGCCTTGAGCAAACATGACCCAGGATACTTCTAGGAATGAAGTATTCATATCGAATCCTGCCATCGTCAAACCTGCATATGTGTGTGTTCCAAAACCAAATAACAGAAGGAGCCGCGGGTCCCATTTGCTGGCTCCCCAAACCATCATCAACATAGAAATCGTGGTCGCAAATCCCCTTATAGCGATAAGGGACCCCGCTTCAAATTCTGGTACGTCCTGTAGTTGTTGTAATAAGGAGGGCATCAATACCATGGGCGTTATAAAGAGCATCCCAAATATTCCGTGTATGAAAATGCCCAGTACAAAATTCCGCTCCGTAAATAATCTTAAGTCAATTAAGGGACGTTCTTTTGTCAAACTATGAGAAAAAAAGACCCAACCTGATACTACGGCACAAAAACAACCGAATACAATTTGTAGGGAGCTCAGCCACTCTTCTCTTTCCCCTCGATCCAGCACTAACTGAATAGAAGAAATCATTACTACTAAACTTAAGAAACCAATCCAGTCAAGCTCCGCTCTTTCTGCATGAGGAGGGTCTGGTCTTACAAAGATGAATAGTCCAAAAAATGCTAATATTGCTATCGGTAGCATGATGTAAAAAACCCATGACCAGGAGAGTGTTTCACAGACATAACCGCCTAGGAGCGGGGCAATCGTAGGCGCAATTCCCACCCCCATCATAAATATCGCCACTGCACGAGGACGCTGTTCACCGGGAAATTCGTCGATTACTACAGATTGCGCGACAGCTGCCAAAGGAGAACAGAAACCAGACTGCAGGACCCGCCAAAAAATCAAAGTCTCGAGAGAGGATGACAAGCCACACAACAAAGTAGAAACGGCGAAGCCTGCCACGCCAATTGCCATGACTCTTCGACGCCCAAACCTATTAGACATCCAACCAGCTAAAGGAATGGTTACTGCAGTAGCAATCAAATTTGCTGTTACAACCCAAGCAACTTGATCTGGTCCTGCAGAAAGGGCACCCTGAATTTGCGGTAGAGACACATTAGCAATTGTCATAGTGGTTGCATAAAGCGTAGTAACCAGCGTACAGGTAATGAGGAGGCCCATTGTCAACCTTTTTCAGTTTTGATTGCCACCTTGGGTGAGTTTACTTAGAGGATGCCAATTAACTTTAAAAGTAAAAAGTTCTTTTTCAGAATTTAATGATTCTCCAACCTTGGGCCATGGATCAATTGATGTAATGATTTTGCTCTCCACCAAAGCGGGAAATGGAAAAGGCATCCAGCGGAATACTTGGCTTACCATCTACAATTAATTCTGCCAGTAGTTTGCCGACTATTGGGCTCAGCTGAAAACCATGACCGCAAAATCCAAAAGCGTGGTATCCCGATTCTTGTGTCATACTTCTTCCAATGACAGGAATGTCATCGGGCATTTTACCTTCTAAACCGCACCACGCCCTCGCAACATTAACATTCGTTATACTTGGAAATACTCGAGTTACAATTTTTGCGCTATTCGATAGGGTTAATGGGTCAGGTTCTGCCGTTTCTAAATCTCTATTCGGCTTACCTTGATGACTACCCCCAATAAGTAAAGTGCCCTCTGGGCTCTGTTTAAAAGATAATCCACCGCTTGTTAAGCCAACGACAGGCTGTATAAACTCAGGTAACCTTTGGGTGACTATCATAGTTAGCGCCTCTGCTTTTAATGGCGCATAATCTCCCATCATGGAAGCAATAACGTCACCCCATGCACCCGCACAATTTATTAGAATGGGGGAACTGAACGTATCAAATCCCGCTCTTACTTTCCAAATGTTCTTACTTTTTTTAATTTCAGTTACTTTTTCACCCAAATAGTAGTTCACGTTTTCCTCAACAGCCCTGCGCCAAAAGGCTTTAGTGGTCTTCATTGGGTTGGCAGCACCATCGTCCCGGCAAACAATTCCTCCTACACAATTTTGGGAAACCACAGGGATCAAATCACGAAGTTCATTGTTGCCGATTAGTTCTTCATGCAAAAAACCTTGTGCCTTAACACTATTGACCCTGGCTTCTAACTCGCGCATCTCCGCCTCAGTTTCAGCAATCTTTACTTGACCTACTTTATGGAAACCGCAGTCATCTCCAATAAAATTTTCAATGCTATGCCAGATTTTCATAGCCGCATCCGACAATGGAATTTCAGCTAGATCTCTGCCCAAACGCCTGACACCCCCTGCATTCATCCCAGAGGCAAATCGTCCTGGGAAATGCTTCTCTATGACATTCACAGACAACCCCATTTTTCTAAGATAAAGAGCTGTCGATGTACCATGCAATCCACCTCCTATTATAATTGCATCACTAGAAAAAGAACCCGACATTTCATCGCCCCGTGCGAAATTCATTGTTTTAGAAATTCATTGTTTTAATAGAGGGGCCAGCCCCTTGCTTGTTACTATAAGGCAAATTAAATTCTACGAGCTAGCAAAAGAAAAAAAATAGCTTATGTGTAACTCAATCGGATAGCGAAAAAACC
Source organism: Rhodospirillaceae bacterium (assembly GCA_002690995.1). Classification (GTDB taxonomy): domain Bacteria; phylum Pseudomonadota; class Alphaproteobacteria; order Thalassobaculales; family Thalassobaculaceae. Next base: position 2,902 of record NZGS01000051.1, on the reverse strand, counting down.
TTAAATAATTAAGAGGGCAAAAATTAATGTCAGACCAGTGGTTATATCAAATAAGGATAAGAGTTGACGAAGAGACTTCATCTAACCTGCGCCATGATAAATCTTCTAGCGCTGCTAAATTATTGAATAGCTTGGCAGAAAAACATGGGACACAGTTAGTTTGCACATATGATGCTTTTGTAGGCTATTGCAACGAAGCCGAGAAAAATGGAGTGGAGGATTATCCACTTTATAACTGGACAAAACAAACCATAGAAAACCCCGAAAAAAAAGAAAAGCACCTTAAATCTTTCGCCTTCTATCGAAACAATGACCAAGTTTATGAGAAAGTACTCGCCGATAAAATCTATTCCCAATTACTACCGCTTGCCGAGAACGGCACAATAGACGAGGTAAAACTGATAGACAGTAATCCGGCCAACAACCCACAACCGCCTAGTTCTTAGCATTGCGAGACGAATATTTTCCCCGTCTTTGATACCAAAGCTGACAAAGAAGTTTCGTGAGTAAAATTGCAATAATTGGCGGCGGAATTATAGGCTCCAGTATTGCTTGGAATCTCGCTAAGTCTTGTTTAACAAGCGAGTTTATCGTTATTGAGCCTGACCCGATACACGAATTTGCTGAAATACCAAGAGCAATAGGCGGCATCCGATTTGTGCAAGGTTTGATTGAGAATTTAAAAATGTCTCTCTACGGACGGTATGTTTTTAAAAACTTCGCACGCGAACTTAATATTCAAGAGGACTTTGTTGACCTGAATTTCCACGAATGTGGCTACCTTTTCCTGGGAACTGGAAATACCGTTAAAGCTTTTGAAGAGAACTATAGAATGCTCTCTGAAGGCGGCGCCGACATCAAACTTATGGATAAGAGAAGTCTAGAAGCACTTTTACCATCATTTAATTTCAAGGATATTGACGTCGGACTTTATTCTCCTTCAGATAGTCGAATAGATCCTTATTCCGCCTTGCGTGGCTTTAAACAGGCAGCCATCGACTTGGGTGTCGAATATAAAAAAGATCGGGTCGTAGACATCAATCACGATCATCGTCGGGTGAATAGTGTAAAACTTGAGTCAGGCACTTTCATACCAGTAGATATCATAATAAATGCAGCAAACTGCTGGGCTCCTGACATTTGCAAGATGGTTGGCATGAAGGTCCCTATAGAGCCTGTCAGAAGGCAAACATTTTATTTTAATATGGAAAAAGAAATAGAGAAGTTGCCCGCGGCAAGAGATCATAACGGATTGAGTGTTCGACCTGATGGGGCTGGTTTTATAGCTGGCAAAACCGCTGTCGGCGGAAAGACAGGATTTAATTGGGAGCTGGACTACCGCAAATTTGAAAATGAGCTCTGGCACCTTATGGCTAGTCGCAGCCCCTTCTTCGAAACAATTAAGTATAAAGGCGGGTGGGTAGGTCACTATGACCAGTGCTTATTGGATGGGAACCCAATACTGGGCCCATGGGAAAATGGCCTATCCAATTTTATTTTAGCGGCTGGGTTTTCGGGGCATGGGTTGCAACATGCACCGGCAATATCCCTGGCACTATCCGAGCAAATTAACCACGGGGAGGCTAAAAGCTTCGACTTATCACGGTTCTCATACAAGAGAGTCGAGGACAATAAGCCATTAGGAGACACTGGCCCAACTCCCTAGCACCAGACATTCGTTATATAAATTAATCCGATTGAGTGGAGAACGCATCAAAGGAATCAAGAGCTTGAGACGCGTAAACTACAGAAGGACCTCCTCCCATATAGACTGCCATACTTAACGCTTCCAAAATCTCTTCTCTATCAACACCGTATTTTTCTGCTGCTTTAGTGTGCGCAGCTATGCAACCATCGCACCTTACTGCAACCGCAATAGCAATGGCGATCAGCTCCTTTGTTTTGGCATCAAGAGCGCCGGATGCCTTTGCAGCAGCCCCCATAGCGGCAAACCCCTTCATTGCATCGGGGATCCCTTTCTGAAGTCTCCCCATTGAGGATGTTAAGTCTGCCGCAATTTCTTTGTAATCTTTTGCCATTAGAATCCTACTTTCCAAGTTAATGCTTCACTGCATAATGATCAGAATATAATTTAACTTATCGACCTTTATAGCTAGGTTTTCTTCTTTCGCTAAAAGCCTTAATGCCTTCGTTGTAATCTTCTGTCCATCTAAGTTTTTCGTAAGAGTGCCCTTCTAGGTCCAAAGCTACGTTGAGTGGACTATCTAAAGTTGCGTTGAGAACCCGTTTTAACGACCTTAGTGATATCGGTGCTAATGCATTCAATTTCGCAGCATAATCAACAACTAATTCTTCGAGTGCATTTTCATTATCAGCAACATCGGTAATAAGCCCAATATCTTTTGCTTCTTGTGCCGGAACTCTTTTTCCCAACATCACAATATCTTTTGCCCGTGTCATACCAATAAGTCTTACAACTCGCGCACTCCCCCCCGAACCGGGCATCTGGCCGATCGCTGATTCAGGCAATCCAACCAACGATCCATTGGTAGCAAAGCGAAAGTCACAAGCTAAGCTCAATTCAAAGCCAACACCAAAAGCATATTTTTCAATTGCAGCGATAACTGGCTTAGAACACCTCTCGGGCGCTCCTATATTATCGGCCAGGTCTGACATCTTATTTTTGGGAATATCTGGGAACCGCTTTACATCACCACCAGATGTAAAAACACCGTTCGCTCCCTTTATCACCACAACGCCAACGTCATCATCTTCATCAAAAGCCTCAATAATGGCTCTAATTTGTGCTCTTCCCTTAAATGAAACAATATTCAAGGGTGGCCTGTCTAATATGAGATAACCTATTCTATTTTTTTCATCAACCTCAACACGTAGTCCATCTAAATCGCGCAAAATGTCGCCGCGCCTCTGAGCATAATCT
>NZGS01000050.1 GCA_002690995.1 Rhodospirillaceae bacterium | reverse complement strand
TGAAGTTGAGGCCGAACTGTTGCTGAAATGGCAAAATGACGAAGACATTAACAAGATACGATCAGAATTCAAAGAACACACATATGCCGGTGAAAAAATGCATAAAATAATAGATAAAATCTGGCATCCAGAGTTTATTGTAAAGTCAGAGCTTCACCGTAGAGAGACACTCTTCAGCACAATTCATCTTAACAAAGACGGTAGCCTGGAACTTTTCGAAAAGTTTGAGACCATACTACCGATTAACACAGATATTCGTGAATATCCTTTTGGAACACTGCAACTTAACCTAGATATTGTCGCTTTTACGCACGACGCGCACGAAATGGTTTTTGACCCGATACACTTTGAATTGGGGCACCCAGAACAGGGCACTCCAGTTGTGGTAGGAAACTGGACCTTAACAGACTATTACATCGACAAAAAAATAGCGCACCGGCTAAGCACCACGGACCAAGTTTTTACCCAAAACGGTTTCCATTTTATTATAAAACACGATTTCAACGACACATTGCAAAAAATATTTTTTCCGTTAGGCGGCGTTATACTAATTTCGATTTTCTTGAACCTATTCAGCTCAATGCAATTCAAAGCAAATTATGAAGCTCGCGTTCAGGGTCAGCTGACCCTACTTCTAACGGTATTCGCGCTTAAGTTTACGCTTGCGGGCGAAACTCCACAGACGCACTATATGAATTTCATCGACATGCTCTTTATGATTGCGACCGGCGCAATCCTTATCAATTTATTCTCTAGCATTGCTGTCGGGGAATTATATCTTTCAGGACAAAATCAGAGGGCTTATCGTTACGAGCGTGTTCTTGATTGGGCGTGCCCCTTCTTCGTTGTAGCCGCATTGGCATTAGCGAGCTACTCCGTATTTACTTAACCTTTAAGGTGCACGGCACCAGTCATAAAATTGTGCCTCGCCGAGTGTCATATTTGGCACGTTACCTCTTCTCGCGCGAATAGACGCTCATCTTTACAAACATAGTTGATCTATTGTACTTTTGCAGGCAAAGGAAAAACTAGCACGCCAGTAGTTTCCCATATCTAATACAACGCGGCATCAAAAAATTTATTGGCTGATCCACAAGTCATGACCTCGTTGATCAACGCCAGCATGACCCCACAAAGCGGTCACTTAAAATTAAATATGAACTTTATAGCATTTACTCATGACGCACATGAGATGGTTTTCGATCCGGGATATTTTTCAGTTAGTCCGCCTGGCCAAGATAGGCATGTGTTAGTTGAGAGCTGGGAATTTTTTAGACGGTCACATTTATAAATTGGTCTCGCATAGACGTAGATCTGCAAATCAAGTGTATTCTCCAAATGGTTTTCGCTTTACAATGAAATACGACTTCGACGAGGCTTTGCAAAAGGCATTATTCCATTGGACAGGATTATACTTATTTCGATTTTTGTGAAACTGCTAAGCTCAATGCATATTTTGGTCAACTATGGAGCCCGCGTTCCAGAACAAATAATTTTACTTTGTTTCTATTCTCGCTCTTGGATTTGCTCTCGCTGAAGAGATTCCATTAACCGATTATATAAATTTAGTTGATATTGTCTTTTTGATTGCATCCGGCGCTGTTTTATTAAATTTATCCTCAATCATTGTGGTAGGTGCGTTTTATCTATTAAAACAAAAAAAGCTGAGCTTCATTTTTTTAAAAACTTCTTGATTGATCGTGCCCCATTTTTGTAACCGTAGCGGCTGTCTAGCTTACTATTCCATCTCTGTCGGTTGACTTTAATTAAGCCCGAGAATATCAACGTTCGTCGACACAAACTTGTTGATATTTACTTCATATTGACGATTGGGTGTATCACCATGGCAAAGAATAAAATCCAGGGTATCTCATTTATAACATTCAAGGTAAAATATGGCAGACAAAACCGCTGATATGTGGATGACGGGTACCAATAGCGATAGAGATTTGACCTTAATAAATGGACGATTTTAAAAAAGAACGGGACGAGGCACTCGAAGAGGCATTGGCAATAGGTCTCACCCATAGAAAAAATGGCCGTCTAAAGGAGGCAGCGGCAGTTTATAGTCAAGTTCTCGGACTCGATCCAAATAACCTAGAAGCCCTCGAAGCTATGGGGGAGATTGCTAGCGCATCTGATACGCCTCACGCAGCGCTTCCAATCTACGCCAAAATCCTCCATCTTGATCCAGAAAACATCAGCGCTCTCAATAACCGCGGCATCCATCTAATGTCTATGGGCGATGCCGAAGCCTCCGAATTTTCTTTTCGAAAACTTCTCAAAATAGCACCTACTGATATTGACGGCTTAAATAATCTTGGGACGAACCTGCTCCAGCAAAAACGATACGACGAAGCTGTTGAACCTCTAAATAAAGCAATACAATTAGCACCAGATTCTCCTCAAGCATACTACAACCGCGGGGTTGTTATTATGCAAGCAACGCCAGACGACTATAAGGGCGCATTAAAATTTTTTGATGAAGCTATCAAAATTGAGCCCAATTATACTAATGCACATGTAAATACTGCCTCAATTTACACCAAAAACGGATCGCCCCGAAGGGCCATTTGGCATTTAGACAGAGCCTTGTTGGTCAACCCTGGAGATCCAGTGATTTTGTTCAACAAAGGTCTGAACTTGCGAGCGCTGAAAAGATATTCAGAAGCTGTTGATTGTTTTAAAACTGCTCGCAGTTCTTTTCCTGAGCCGCATGTGGTTGATTACGAATTAGGTGAGACCAACTACCAGTCTGGCGACCTGAAAACCGCGACAGCGTTTTTCCTAATGTCAGTTTCAGAACGCATGTCATTTAGCCAGGGCTTTATTGGACTCGGAAAAACGCTTGCAGAGTCCGGACAGATAGCAAAAGCAAAGGAAGCATTTGAACGAGCTGGTAGTGAAGATGAGGCACATCAGCGACTACGCATGTTAGATTTGGTCACTAGAGATAAAGATCCGTGGCCTTTCTTAAAAGGAACATTTGAGGAAATATTTTCAACAAGCTCGTCCTCCTTCATTAAGTGGGACGGATCGCGTATCAGTGAACGCCTTTATGTTCACACAGCTGGCATACCGGAGGGCGAAATAATCCTCTTATCGCGCCTGATACCATTACTGAGCGATATGTGTAGTGAATTACAGATATTGATGAAGAATTCTATGTTTACCCTTATGCAACAAATTGATGGTGTTACAATCATAAGTGACGAAAAAGATTTCAGCCCAGATGCCATATCGGATAGGCTGGTGACAAGCCATCTCTATGCCGCACCAGCCCTCCTCGGATTGCAGTCTGGAATATTGCCTTCGCCTGGACGTTATTTGAACCCTAATTCTGAAATAGAGCGCGGATGGGACGATGATTTGTTCGCGGGAAATGAGTTGAAAATTGGTCTTTCATGGTCTGCCACAGGCTTTTTGACCGGGCCACAGCAGGAATTAAAACTAGAAGAGTTTGAGCCAATCATGAGCCTCCAAGGGGCCAAATTCATTGGAATTTCCCCCACCGATACTACGACCCAAAAAAATCATCTTACAGATCTAAATGTAGAAAACCTCGGAGATATCATTACCGATTTCGAGGATCTAGCCGCGGCAATCGATAAACTTGATATTTTGATTACTGCCGATAATATTTCGGCGCATATTGCAGGGGCGTTGAATAAGCCGCTTATCGTTATGCTACCGCTTCTACCAAATTGGATTTGGGGTTATAAGTCGTCCACCACATCATACTATCCAAACGCCACATTAATGCGACAGGCTATCGAAAATAATTGGGACCGGCCAATACAGACGACTGTAAGGCTGCTATCGGAGAAATACGGTTTAAACTAGCGTTAGCGTCAGCCAAGTACAGGTCGCCAAAATATATCCAAGAAATTAGACGGCGGAAGAAGATCACATTAGAATTAGTACTCGCGGCTGACTGGGAACAATATTGAAGCCAATCATGTTAGTACTGTTTTGTATGGTCATTTTTGTAAGATTCACAGAGGGCCCACCGCTTATAAGCGTCGTAAAACAACCTAAAATATACCGTTCGGGCCCTGCTACCATTCCCGAGGCCACTCCCATACCAACGCCGGTATTATCTCCGAGGCTCACCACAGCAAACGCAAACATGTTTAATTGAGGCGCGCAAACTGTAAAGACGTGGAAGGCTGTTGGAATCGAGGTTGTCGTAAGCGCAAAATTTGGATATGGAATTGGAGTTGGAGTGGGCATCGGAGTAAGACAAACGTCTGGAAATGCAAAGTTCAGTCCGATGATAGTATTGATTGCAAAGGGCATGATTTTTTATCCTATATGGACACGTGATCCGTCTATTTTTACATCTTTTTTGGCTGCTACACTAGTCATTTCCCCTCTCATGGAAAGGAACTTTTCAGCGATTATGTAGGCTTCACTAGATTTTTGATGATCGGTACCATCGATAACACGAAGCGCCATTCCAGCGCGCAAAAGTATCTCCGATAACGTTGTTTTAATTGTTCGTCCAATATGCGTAAGGTTTTTAATACTCGTTTTAGCCTCATCCGCACTTGCCTCGAGCTTCATTGCCCGAAGTGCCATTTCACTGAAATTCAAGTCGCCCCTCTGGCTAGTCAGGGCAAGCTGTTTTTCTCCCATTAATGCTATATCGGGCGCTGATAGTTGAATAGGGTCATCAAATTTTATTTCGATCGGAGCTTCCTTGGCATCACGTTCGAGAATGCTAGAAATAAACAATCGGCTTCCGTCAGATATACAGGCAACATAATCACCTGCCTTCGGCTTCACCAAGCAGCTTGGAGCTTGCATGGCAACTGTCGTAGTCCCAGATAGATCAATCGAGTAACTGCCGCTTGTTTCTGACAATACCCTTCCAAAGTTTATTCCTACATCGACCTTCGACTCACGAGGGTGCTGTTTATCCTCCGCATTTAAATTTCTTACTTTTAAATTTATAGACATTATACCTCTTTCAATATTATTTGCGGTTTTGGTTTAGGCTCAATTACAGGACCGGAGAGAGACGTTGGCCATTGCAAAGCATCGAGTTTCGGTTTATCGGTTGGACGGGCGCGACGCCGGTCGGAATTCGTCCAATCTGTCTCTTCTTCCTTAATATTATCTAAATTAGACATGTAAAGATCAGAATTCGTAATTTGGGCGCCCGATAAATCTGCAGAAGAAAAGTCAACAAATACAAGATTGGTGTTATTAAAGTTAGCATTATTCAATTTCGCATTTTCGAAGCTACTGCTCTCCAAATTACAACCTTCAAAAGTGCATTCGACAGCGGTTGCGTCATTCCACACTGTTTGCTGCAAATCTGCCTTACCCAATTTTGCCTCGCTTACATCCGCTTCAACAAAGTTAGCCTGGGACGCTAATGCCCTCTCGAAATTTGCCCTTTTCAGATCGGCCTTTATGAAACTGCATTTCTCCAGAACGGCATCAGAGAAGTTTATTTCAGATAGCTTGCATCCAATCATTTGCCCCCCAAAAATACGTATCCCAGATAAATCGCGTTTCGATAAGTCGATTTCCTGGAAGAGAGCTTTGTTAATCACGACACCATCCAAGTTGCTTGATGTTAGATCAGTGGAGACGAGTGTTACCTCCTTGAGGATCCCTTTACCAAGATCCATCCTTTTCATCGAGCAGTTGGTAAAAATACAACGTTCCCAAAACAACCCTGCAGCATTCATTCCGTCGAAACTACAATCATTAGCAATTAAACGTTCAATTTTTCCCTCAATTTTCAAGTTCTCAAATATTATCTCATTAAAGATCACTGTTGAGGTCTTTTCGCCATCTAGAACAGCGCCGACAATTTTTGTATTTGATAGCTGAGCGGCCCGGAGATCGAGATCTATAAATTTCACATTATCAAAAATTGGCTTATACCACTGCGTTGAGACTGCTTTGACACCTGTCATATCGGCGCCGGTAAAATCACAATTTGCAAATTGACAGGAAGTAAAGTCGACCTCCATCAAATTGCAATTGGAAAAGTTAACATCCACAAACGCGCAGTTGCTCAGATCCTCACCGGAAAAATCCATACCTGAGATATCTTTCGACATAAGCCCCATGGTGAGCCCTAAATCGTCAAGGATTTCTTTTCTCTTACTCATGGAAAGCGAAATCCTTCAAGTCTTGTACGAGCTATATTCGCATTTTCAAAGCTCGTGTCTTGAATTTCTGCTTTCATGAGGTCCGCATTAAAAAAGTTTGCTTCCATTGCGTCGGAGTTAGTCATCTTCGCTAGCAAGAAATTTGCGTCCATCAGATCCGTGCCCTTAAAATTTACCTGATCTATTTTTGCACGATGAAAACGGCTATTTCGCGCGAATGCCCTCTCGAAGGAAGCACCAAAAAGATCCGTTTCGCTGAAATCCGCTTGAGCCAAGCTTGCATCGGAAAAATCTGCGCCTTGCAGTGAGGCCCCCCGGAAGTTGGCAAGTTTCAGTTCTACTCTTTTAAAGTCAGAGCGGTCAAATATTGGATTATTTGCCAGCGCAAGGCTTTCCAGTTCCGCTGTCCTAAAATCTGTTTCTGAGAAATCACCTCCGACAATTGTTATATTGGAACCGGTAGCACTGAAAAATTTTGACCGATGCGCTTTACAGTCCACAAAAACAATATTGTCGAGCTCGGCAGCATTAAACCACGCGCCGGGGATGATACTCTCCAGAAAAAGGGTGTTCACGCAAACTCCCCCTAGAAACTCTGCCTCCGGCAGCTTGCACTCCATAAAGTTAGCCTCTCTAAGGTTCGAATGAACAAACCGTGCACCGGAGCCGGCAGCTTTAGCAAAAACCGCTTTCTCGAGGTCTGAGAAGCTCAAACTTGTTCCTGCTAGCACCGCCTCTCCAAAATTGGCCTCAATGGCACTCGCGCCATCCAACACCGCGCCCGTCAAATCTGCAAATGCGAAGCACGCACGATCGAGCCTTGTTTTCTCTAAATTCGTTCCCGTTAGGTTAGCCGACGTAAAATCAGCCTCTTCAAAGTCCGTACCTGAAAGGTCCAAACCGGAGAGATCTGCTCCGCGAAGATCCTTACGCTGCATTCTTTCTCCGGCGTTTCGTCCGTTGATTAAATCTACCCTCAGATCATCGTTCGATGCCGGGACAAGGGCTGGCGCTTTTGGCATTTTGTGTCCTAAAAAAGTCTTTGCTTTAATTTCTAGATCATCCAATTTATCAAAGTCCGGAGCACTGTCTTCCATCATTGACGTTGCTCTAATTGCCGCTTCACGTACCTGTGTAGGCGAGTTCTGATCATCAACGATTCTTTTTAATTCTGCGTTTATAAAACCCTTTATGCCACTCGTCTCTTTCGGCATTTCAGCTCTAGCTTTGGCCTTTAAATCGTCAAAATCATAGCCAAAAACAGCGCATTGTCTCCTGAAATAATTTTCTACAGCATTTACTTGTTTATCCATGTAAACATTAATCATCTCATTTAGCTTTTCATTTTGAAAGCCCTTTTCTTTTAATTCCTTCGCATCGCGGGGTAGAGTACTTTGTAATTTTTCTAGCTCCTTCCGTATCGCTCCGACTTCAGGATCGTCGTCAAGGACGCCTCCTCTTGAAGCAACCAATTCGTCATATGGCGGGAGACCACTGTCGACAAGTCCGGCGTCAATTATACCCTTCCATTTACCCCACAACGCATCCAATTTAGAAGTTCCATCCCGGGTAACACTTGGGTCACGGGGCTTTATCACCTCCGCTAATTTTTCTTCCGGTTCGATCCATTTTTCAGGATATAACTCAGCCACTTCTAAAAGCGCTTGTGCTGCAGTTTCTCTATCAGATCGAACGTCACGGCAAGCCTCATAATGAGCGACGGGCCGTTTCGGATCTTTTGACCATTCAAAGGCGCCTAGTATTGATTCTACTTCCGCAAAATCCATCGACTCTACCGTAATCGTACCACGGTGGATCAAGACTGCTAATTTTGATCCTGGAAATAAATAAACGGTATCAGTAACCATTGGGATTTCTTCGAAAGATTGTTCTTTGCCCTGCCTATTAATAGTGATGAAGCACCGACTGCGGATGCCCGGAAGTGTAACCGTTTGTTGGTTGAATTCAGGATGCATATTTTTAATATGGAAAGTTTCAGTGCCGGAGAAAAATCCTTGTATTTGCTGATCTTCTTGGCCTGCTTGATAAAATCTGCAATCAAAGTCCTCTGGCAAGCCTGGAAAGCTCGTCTCCGCCCAATGCTGATCATACGTTCCGGCAAGTTCTTGGCGTTCAGGCAACATCAAATCCCTTGGACCATAATAGGCCGGCCGCATAATATCACCGGGGACATTTATTGTATCACCCTGGTACATAATGGACGGTAGCTTATAATTTTCCAGTTTGTCTTTTTTTGGCCAATATCCTTGCCCTGCAGGGTTATCTTTAAAATCGACACCACCGAACGCTCTTGCCGGCAGGATAGGCATTACTTCAAACGGCACAGGATTGGTCACCGTTATCGGCCCTCGGTTTTCCGCCAACCATTCCCTTTCACCCACTACCCGCAATGTCTTTGCTTCGCCTTCCAGTGCAATGGAAACGTCAATTTCCGTTACTGCGTTTCCGGTTGGGGCACATGCAAACCCGTGAGCCAGCCATTCTCCATTTGCTTTGGGGTCACCCGTGTCCATTGCTATATCCACGAGCTGCTCGGAGATTATTGGCCAAGCTTCCTCTTCAAGCATAGGCTCTTCGGGATTATCAAAAGGAATAAAGTTTACCAAGGTGGAGATAAGATCAACCCTATCCCGCTGCATAAACGGCTTAGACAACAGGGTAAACCGTGGGGCCTTAAATATCCTCAACTGCTTGGTCCCTTCTCCTGATACCTAAGGTCATTCCCAATAGAGGGGATTACCATCAGAATCCGTTCCAATCTCCGTTCTGCCTTCCGCATCCTCTAAGTATGCCGTCTGTCCAGTGCTTGGGTTTGTGTCGCCTGCTTGGTATGTGGTCGAGAAACCGCTAGTATCTCGCTCGCCATCCCAAGAGCCATCCCCATAATCATACTTGTACCATCCTACAACTTCAGGAACTCCTCCAAATACCACCCACTCAAGATAATCAGTTAGGCTGCCAAAATTTCCCGCCCAAATAGCACTCCCAAGGCCAACATTATCGGGAATGCTAGTGGTCCACGAGACTCGAGAAAATTGATCTGATAATTCGTCTAGGTTTTTCAGTGCTTCAGCGGCCTTATCGGCGGCGTCGTCAGCTGCTTTTTGAGCAGTGTTGAACGCATCTTCCGCCAATTTTAACTCTCGGCTGACATCTGCAATACTATCAGCATCCGCTCCTGAGTCCTCCAAGAATTTTAACGCCGAAGTTAAATCATCTACTTGGTCAGCTAATTCGCTTGCGTCATCGGCCAATTTGGCTGCTTCGCCTGCTAATGTGGATGCTTCGTCCGCCTGCTTAGAAACCACATCAGCAAAGTTTGCCAACTCCGTGCTCGCATCCAATATTTCATCAGCGGTCTTCTTCATCTCTTCTAAGGCCTTAGTAGAAAGTTCTTCGGTAGTATCAACGACGTCATCGGTAGCGCCAGCGATTTCATCAGCGCGGCCTGCGGCATCGGGATAAATCGACTCCAAGTCTAAATCATCGCCAACCTCAGCAAGGTCATCAAAAGTGTCAGTTTCTATAATCGTCGCGGCGTCCGGTTCGGCGGCGTCTGCCAGGGCATTAAGTTCATCGGAAGCGTCAGCAATGTCATCGGAAGCGCCAGCAAGGTCATCGGAAGCGCCAGCGATTTCATCAGCGCGGCCTGCGGCATCGGGATAAATCGACTCCAAGTCTAAATCATCGCCAGCGTCAGCAAGGTCATCTGCAGCGTCAGCAAGGGCATCAGCTTGTGCATCAGCTATTGCATCAACCTGCTTCTGGGCTGCCTCCCGTGCCGCTGCGGCCGCCTCGGCAGCCCTTTTCGCGTTTTCTGCTGCTTTTTCTGCTGCTTCTTTTGCCGCGGTGGATACCGCGGTACTAGCTTGCTCACTCACCGCCTTTTGTGCTGCTTCTTTGGCCGATTTGGATGCAGCAGCTGCTGCTGTATCTAGATTTTTTGCCGCTGCCTCTGATGCCGCAGCAGCCCCAGCAACGCCCACGGCGGCTACAGCAGCTGCAGGAGGGACAGGAACCGGCGGGTTCTCCAAATTTCCTGCCGCGAGATCGTTATTCGCGGCGTTAATGGAGGGCTCAACGGTTGTAGCGTCTAAATCAGTGGCATCCGTGCTGTTATCTACGGCTTTGGCATGAAGCCCAGCGACAGTAGCTCCATAGTCGAAGGCATTTTTTACGCCCTGAACGCCACCTGCCTTCATCTCTGTCAAAGTTGAGTATTTTTCATTGTTCGTCACACTAATCTGAATAAATGTAGGCAACGAAATGTTCATATCACCGCCAATTACCCCAAATTTCATATCAAGTCCGATCGTGGCCGACAAAGACGTAAAGAAGTGCGTGTCCCCGGAGACTTCTGCCCAGGTCATGGTATCACCCGCGGCCGATATCCCACCACCTTTGAGCTCACTGCCGCGGCCGTACCAGTTTC
>NZGS01000049.1 GCA_002690995.1 Rhodospirillaceae bacterium | reverse complement strand
TTCAACTCCAGAACCACAGCTACCGGATGTAGCACCGGATGCAGCACCAGATGTAGCACCGGATGTAGCACCGGATGTAGCACCGGATGCAGCACCAGATGTTGAACTTGGGTCGGTTGCAAATTCATGCACGAATGACATGGACAAGAAACAGGGTTTCTGTAAAAATAACTGCCTTTGTTGGCGATGTGCTGATTGTTTCGCGCCCGATGGAGGAACCGGTGACTACAAAGTCACTCTATCCGCTGACTCGAGATTCAAACCCACGGAAGTGACTGTACCCGCAAGTGAAATTGAACAATGTCCTAAATATTTGCCGGGTGACCCTGGGGTCAACTATTGGTCTTTCTATCAATCTTACACTCTCGGCGATACCGCATCACCATCTCTAAAGTACGACCACAATAGCAAAACAATTACATGTAATCTCGACGTAAAAGGAGTTAAACCAGAGGGCTCAAATAATAAACAGTTTATTATTTATATGGCTGGCTTGCTTGATGAAAAAATTAACATGAAGTGGGAACCCAGCACACAGGATGTTGCCGTTAGTGTGGCGGTGTATGCATTTCCAGACCCGCCATATTCAGGCAGCACTAAAAGCAAGCAAACCATTAAGGGAATAGAAACAACCGTAACAAGCTACGTGCCCACATGCATACCAAATGATAGTACTGATTTTGACCATATATTTTATGCAAGTGGTAGAGGGGGAACGTCAAAGGACTTTAAAGTCACAGCGGGTGTTTTAGACTATCTACACACTGTCTCTGAAGTGGCCTTGGAATTTGTACTGTAAATCGATTTTTCTGAAACTTATTCAAAAAAATGCATCACAATTATTTTGTTTAATCTTTAACCTCTGAAATACAAAGAAAGTACAGATGTTCTCACAAAATAAATTAATTAGGATTCGTGATGATAGTAAAATCAAACATTGATGCATCATCCTGATCCGTTGCTTTGATAGTATAGTAGTACTTTGAGAATATACCAAGCACTAGAACAGTAAAAGTGAGCGAAATCGGACCTGGCTCTAAAGGGCCTGTCAGACAAAATGTAAATGCAACCTCTGTTGGGGCACCAGAATCCGCACTTGGAAATACGACTGTAAAATCGGTCTCCGCGATTTTACTAAAGTCAATAACAAAGTCGTGACTGGTAACTTCAGTAAGACCTGAATCAGAATCCACTTGCCTCAGTACGAGAATCTGACCGTTGGCTTTTTGCACAGGTTTTGTGAGGGTACTATGTTTTTATAAGTCGTATTTTGTATGAATGGTATATCACAGGGGTCGGGGGGAAAAGTGGTACATATGTTATTAGGTGTGTCAATGGGGTATTGGACCGAGTCAGTCGTCAAAATGGAACATTGTATGTAGGCCATTGTGGTTGAGACACCTCCATTATCTTGTCATGTGAATGCTGATACTGGAGCTGGATTCGGTGCTGGATTGGGACCTGGAGGCACCCATGGTAGGCTTATTGGAAAGTCAAGTTCCAGAGAGTTTAAACGCTGTTGCAAAAGATTAAATATTCCTGGAATAATCTGGTTCAATACTTTAGTAAGTAAGCTTCTCAGGTTATATGTCTTTGAGTAAACTTGTAGACCGAAATACTTCACTTTGACATCTATCTCTGCCAATTCGTCCGGAATGCTAAAAGAAGGATTCAATAGTTGAATGTTGCTGATAATGAGAGTTTGTTTCTTTGTGTCAAATCTGGCATCGAGTTGTATGTCTCCCTTTATTGTTAATGTACCGCTCCCCGACACCGTGATCGACAATTACTGCGAAAGACGTTAATTTTTTCTTTGTCGGAACTTTCACAAAAGCAAAGGACGTCGGTAATTCAAAAACGTTTTTATTTACTGGCAAAGGACAACTATCATCTAATAAAATAAAGAAACTATTATACGAGGGAGATTGGAAAAAAGTGGAAAACATGGGAAAGGGGTTGAAAATTATTATAACAGAGACAGTTCTTCCGACAGAAAGTATATTGCGCATTTTAAAAACGATTACCGGTCAGGGGAAGGAAAGGTTTATAAATTAGAAAACAATGAATTATTTTATGAAGGAACATTCAAAAACGGAATAATCGTAAAAGGAAAAAAATATGGAAACGACGGCGAACTTCTATTGCATTTGAGTTTTGATTTAAAAATTCAACTCTTTTCTTACATATTTTTCCATGTAAAAAAAGCAATATAAATAATTGGTTCTTTCTATACAACGATAATGAACATGCGTATTCAGCTAATCACCAGAATAACCATCTCATTCAGAAAGCTAACTAGCGACCGTCACAACTAGGACGACCATTACAAAACGGACTAGTACAGATTAGAGCAACGTTCCGGCGTTTTCGGTCGTTTTTTACAGTTTCAAAAGAGCGTGACTGACTTTGCCTTTGACGTGGCTGACTTTGGCGTGGTTGACTTTGGCTCTGGGGTGAGTATTCGTAAACCCGTACTTGTCCCGAATCATAATCTGCGGTGCTATTATAGACTGCACCAATAGCAACAATTGTACCGTCAGAAGATAAACTCACAGAAGATCCGAAGTTATCATTAGTAGCAGCACCATCAATATCATCTCCTAATTGAGACCATGAATTATTTGAGTATCCGTAAACCCGTACTTGTCCCGCATCCTGACCTGTGGTGCTATTATAGATCGCACCAATAGCAACAATTGTACCGTCAGAAGATAAACTTACAGAATATCCACTCTGATCACTAGTAGCTTCACCATCAATATCACCTCCTAATTGAGACCATGAACTATTTGAGTATTTGTAAACCCGTACTTGTCCCGAATCATAACCTGCGGTGCTATTATAGATCGCACCAATAGCAACAATTGTACCGTCAGAAGATAAACTCACAGAAGATCCGAAGTTATCACTAGCAGCTGCACCATCAATAACACCTCCTAATTGAGACCATGAACCATTTGAGTATTTGTAAACCCGTACTTGTCCCGAATCGACACCAGGTTCACCGTCATGATAACGAGCACCAATAGCAACAATTGTACCATCAGAAGATAAACTTACTGAATATCCACTCTGTTCTTTGTCAGCTACACCATCAATATCACCTCCTAATTGAGACCATGAACCATTTGAGTATTTGTAAACCCGTACTTGTCCTGACAATGAACCATTGTTGCTGTTACAAGGAGCACCAATAGCCACAATTGTACTATCGGTTGTACCATCAGAAGCTAAACTTACTGAATATCCAAAGTTATCATTAGCAGCTGTTCCATCAATATCAATTCCCAATTGAGACCATGAATCATCAGAGTATTGATAAACACGCACTTTTCCCTTTATATCCTCTGCTTTTGGAGCACCAATAGCAACAATTTTACCGTCAGGAGATAAACTTACTGAAGATCCACTCGCATCATAAGCATCTTTTCCATCAATATCACCTCCCAATTGAGACCATGAATTATCTGAGTATTGATAAACACGTACTTGTCCCGAATCATAACCGCTATCGCTATTGAAAAGAGCACCAATAGCAACAGTTCTACCATCAGAAGATAAACTTACTGAAGATCCAAAGTTATCATTAGCAGCTTTTCCATCAATATCACCTCCTAATTGAGACCATGTCGCTTCGTACCTGTTTATATCAACAGGATCACTAAGAGGAAGAACAGTGCTATCACATCTTATTGGCAACGATAGCCGAACATATCCATGAAATAAGTCGGAACATATTCCGGGCTCGAAATACTGAGTCATGTACATCATTGTTGTTCCAACTGTGTTGGAGTATTTTAAATCGATAGAAAGTTTATCTATTTTCTCCTTTGCATGAATAATATCAGCTCGAGTTTTTGTCTCCCCTGCTTCTTGATTGTAAGGGGTTCTGCCTGAATCAATGATTTCTTTGTAATCAGGTTCAAAAACACCCATTCGTCCACCGCTTAATACAAAATCTCTAACAAGAGGATTCTCCGAGCTTGCTTTCTCAACAAACCTCAAGAATTCAGTCCTTGTCGATATATTTTTCTGGGCTTTCAAGTAATCGTGAAGTGTTTTCAATGTTTTTATAACACTCTTTTGGGTTTTTTTTTGAGTCATTGTTCTACTACCCATATACAATATTTTTTTTTTTTTTGTTTGGTCAAAAAATAAAATATATCATAAAAGTGATGAAAAAAAAAATCGAAAGAATCCGTAATTATCATTCTCCCTTCGACCGCGCAAAATTTTTTCCCCATGTTGCGTGGAAACATTTCACCTGAACGCCTGAAAGCATACATTGACCAATTACATCACAAATTTCAATTGTTTGAACTGTACACGAAGAAGGCGTCACCAGCGTTTCGAAATTTGTATCACGATACACTCAAAAATACCAAAAAAAAATTGAGAAAATCTCTAACTCGAAAAGAGCTCCTTGCTCTACATCATGATTTGAAAAAAGTCGTTCGTTTCATGAAGTCGATTCTTTAGATTTATGAATATCATCAATAATGTTCAAAAAAAAGTCCACTTTTTCCTTTAAAAAAAAATCATATCAGCTTGCATGGAAAGCGCTCGCACGATTCTTTTCCCAAAGATAAAGTCTGAATAATCGGCATTGTTTCCTATAATTTGAAAATAATATTTTTTTCAATCAAAAGCATTTTCAATGGAAAAATTTCGTTACATCAACGAAATTGTCTATCTCATCAATTGCATTTATTTTGCTTGATTTGTTTAGTTTTTGAAATATGCTTCACGCCATTATGATGGTATAACTTATTTCCGTTCTTTCTTTGTTTTTATCGGAAAATTTTTTGGTGTCTATAAAGAAATGAAAAAAAATACGGAAAAAATATTAAAAAAAGGATATCAGGGTACGGCAAAACTTGGACAAGCTGCGTCTTCCATTGGTTTTGTCATTGCCGTCATTTTTGGAATCGTATTGATTGCAGGAGGGATTGCTTTATTTGTTGTAAAAGTCCCACAAGATCCGGACTCCCCTGTTCAAGAAAAACCTGAATGGAAACAAGACGAAATTGCTATCTTAAAAGATGACGAATCTTCTTCATATAGTCATGGTGATGGAAGGTTTGCAAATCAAATTATACGTAATTTGGCAATGGCCATTATTGCAGAAAAATTTGATTTATTTATAAGATATCAACGATCGCAAGAAATTGAAAAGTTAGGTTTCAAATTGTTTTGTGGAACAAAAAAATATAGTAAAAATAAAGTAGTTACTGAAAAGAATTATTACTATATTTTAAAATATAACACTTTACATTATAATATTAGAAGTAGAGGTAAATCTTTTTATCAAACAAAACAAATCACAAATGATATTCATAATTATTTGAAATCATCGAAAATTATGGATCAGATTGTAAATAACAATATTCATAAAGAACGATACAAAAATAATAATGATTGTTTTATACACATTCGATTAGGTGACGTTGCTGATTGGAATCCTGGATTTGCATTTTACTACAAAATAATCTCAAATATAAATTTTAATAAATTATACATTGCAACTGATTCTCCGGATCATTCAATTATTGCGCAATTAAGAAACCGATTTCCACATTTAGATTTATACGATACTAATTTACCAGATATAATGCTTTTTGCTTCAACATGCAAACATGTGATTTTATCATATGGTTCTTTTTCAGCAGTAATAGGATATTTATCATATTATTCTAATGTTTATTATAAAAAAGTTACAAATAAAACTGCTTGGGACTTTAACTCAGGTGATAATAACAATATGTTTAATGAAAAAAGTTCAAAAATAGGTAAATGGATAGAAATTGAATAATTTACACCAAATGAAATATATAGAGAATTTTAGATTATATTCCTAGTCATAAATGTTTGTGTTCTAGAAAAAACTATAAAGCATATTGTATAATACAATATCCTTTTTGTTCATTGTTTTGTAGATGTTTTTATAATTTTGCGGTTGTATATAATAGTGTTGTAGGAATATATTACTTCTATTATTTTGCGTTATATTATATATTCGATTAATAATTTATATTATAATTAACATAATTTTATATCTGCCAGAAGAGAGTAACAAATCGGTAAATACCGGCATGAAAATAGCGGGTGGAATTATGATTGGATTTGCATTGTTACTCATTTTATTTTCAGGATTGAACCTTTATTTTGCAAAACGATACAAACCTGTTGCCGCAACACAGGGCATTAGGGCAATTACCACTCTATTTCGTTGAAAACATTAGTTGAAGATGGTTCTAGAAGATTCTTCTACCAATGACTTCGCTGTTGTTGGTACTGTAGTTTACTCGGAACGTTTTCGGTCCCAAAGATTGTAATTGTCTTTCCTTTTGGAAGCAGTTTGTCCGATTTTTGCCCACCATGTTCAATCAAAAGGTTCACAATGTGATGATTTTCGGGTGATTTTTTTTTTTCAAGATTCTGTAATGCTAAATCCAAAGCGGAGATCGCATAATTATAGCGATAATGCAACGCCAAATCGTTTGGGGGTGCACCCTGATCCAGTAAAATTTTGACAAGATCATCTCTTTCAAAATTGATTGCAACCATCAATGGTGTATAGGATGGAGTCGATACCCCAATGGAACCTTGGCTTAAATTATCCTTATCCTCCTTTTTAGACTTTTCAATCATGGTTTGCATTTGACGGATGCTTTTTCCGTCATAGAGACAATCCGCAAGTTTATCAGCAAGCACCTGTTGTTGGGACATTTTATAATAGGAATGAAAAAATTCAATTAAAAAAAATGGCAGGAAAAATCAGATATAAATTTAGCTTCATTTGAATTTACGAGAATTTAATTTGAATTTATCTGTTTTTTCTATCAGGCAAGTATGCTTTATTCGAACACGTCATCTACGCGAATGGTACGTTTGTAGACCTTTCCCGTGTTTTTAATAATTCCGCGATAGTAGTCTTTGCAATCCTGGAATTGGTTTAAAAATGCATCATAGGTGATTTCACTGTTGACGAAAGTACGGAACAAGTGGGTTTGAATACGACGATAGGAATTTAAAATTTCATAAATCTCATTATTCGTTTCAAATCGCTGCACACATTCCTCAAATTTTTTAGGAGCATTCCCATCGTTCTTCAAGTACATTTCCAAATATCGGAAAATATGACGACGATGTTCAGCGGCACTGGTTGAAAACCGAGGCATAATCACATAACGAAAGTGTCGAATTTTTCGGTATAGTTCCCCAATGTCTCTTTCTCTATCATTTCTATCTGGTCCGTTACCGAATCGCGACCGGACATGACGAAAATCAGGGAGATTATCCTCATTACAGTTTCCAGGGGGATCATGCGCGGGGGCAGCAGCTTGTCCACGTTGTTGAAACAACCACTCAAAGTAATGCGGATTGTGGATTGCTCCTTGTTCAATCGTCCCGCGTGACCACGAAAACGCAGTATTACACTGAATACAAAACATTTGGTCACATCCCGATATCTTGAAAATACGTGTATTACAATTTGGACATGGACGGGTGTTCTTTTTCAAATCATTCCAGGTATCAACATCTACTTGGGAACAGACATGATTATCGTCCACCTTGGTCACGTTACACTTTAAGCAGGTCATTTTCTGACAGACAGGACAATTTCCTTCGGCATCCACAAACCCTTTGCAATCCTCGGTCACACAAGGACGTTCACGTCTTGCTGCTCGTCGTTCTTGTTCTCCATTCGTATCTCGAACAAAGGCTCTGTATATTCGCTGTCGCTCACTGAAATGAAACCATCGTTGGCCGTTACATTCAAGTATTTGTGCATGTAATGCAGTTCTTAACTTTTTCTGCTCCTTACGTTTCGTTCGTGCCTCTTGTGTTTGATAATACTTCAATTTGGATATTTCTGCTCGTGTCCTTTTCAGCTGCTCGCGAAGACGCTGTCCTTCCTCAAACTTTAATCTTTCCAATCGTTCCTGAGCAATATAATCCGTCACGACTGGGAGTTGATAGATCTGCTGAGCCCACAAGATCTGAGTGCGATGGTGACGGTAACGTTTGACAAAGGCCTGTGTAAAGTTGGAATGCAGGAACATGGTATTCCAGACCCGATTGCAATTCATGCACTTGGCTTCGGCACTCGAATCCAAAAGAAATCGCTCGTGACAGCGCACACATGCCTTGAAATCGCAGTTACTACAATCAATCGGCTTACGAAGCTTTTTGGTAAAAGCGTCACAGCAAATACTGCAATCCATCCTTCCTAGTTAAGTAATAAACGCTATGTAATGTAAAAGATAGAATCAGAGCAAACGATATATCGATAAACATTAGGACCTATTATACATGTCTCAACACTTTCTGAATTTTTCATTTTTTTTCAATTTTTATAAAATGGCAACATTGCGTTTAAGTCATTTTTTGAGATGGACAGGTGGCCGCATTTTTCATAAGCAACAGACAGTTTTTGATGCCGAATTGAAAAAAAATTGTGGAGTGGTCGCAGTTGCACCAGCAGCAGGTGGATCATTTCCATCTTACGGAAGATTAAAAAGAAAAATTGGATTCACTAAAGCATTTATGGCCCAAAGTTTCTGGAATTATTTTATCCGGCAGTGATGATCGTTACCTTTCTGACAAACAATTCATAAAAGACGTTGCCCAAAAAGCCCGTTTTAGGAATATGCTTTGGTTTTCAACTATTGAATGTAATTTTAGGTGGTGACATAGCACGGATGTCAAAATTATGTGATAAAACGATAAAAGTACAAAAATTGGCCGATCATTGTCTTTTAGAGGGTCTTCCAGATGATTTTGAAGCTCAATGTCGTCATCAAGATAAAATTACCAGTCTTTCCAAATCATTCCATTTACTATGCAAAAGTAGATTTGTGAATCAAGGATTCTACAGTGATGAAAACAAATTTTACGGAGTCCAGTTTCATCCAGAAAATCATGTAAATACGCAAGTCATATTAGACAACTTTATATATAAAATATGTCATTATCCCAATTAATATCCTTTCCGTCACCGTCCTTTCAAAGAAATGGCCGTTTCAAAATTTTCATACCCAGATATGTTTGCATGAGGTGTTCATTCTGAACAGAACGGGAGATGAATTTAAAGAAGTGATCCTATCCATCTAAATGCATACGTTTTCAATATTTGGACCGACCATTTACCATTCCGACAGAGCCACGGCAGGTGAACCAAATGCATCCGAAAACACCGCAGGGGCAATCGGGCGGTATTTGTCAAATATTTTGCAATACATAAGTCATTTCTTGGATGTAATTAGTGGTGAAGACGAGGTGGTTACACTAAACGCTGCACAAGAAGGAGAAACCACGACAGGCACTCGGGCATCGCGAAGGGATCCGGAGAGCGCCGTGTTTTATTTCGACGACGATTCATTTACTCGCAGTGGAGTGAGTGTTGCACAATTGAATCAACACACAACGCTCGAATATATGAATAACGAAGAAGAACCTTTTGATTGCACTGTATGTCAGGAAGCCGTTGCAACTGGAATCTATCGGAAAATCAATTCCTGTGGACATCGGTTTCATGTGCAGTGCATTGATTCATGGCTGGATCAACACACGACCTGTCCTGTCTGCCGTCAGGAGATTGTTCCTGGTACATCCTCGCAACGTAGTTTGCGAAACATTTTATATCATTTACGATCGTCCATCCAATTGTCACCAAGCCCATCTGCAGGATGATTGATATGATGTGATATTCGGGTGACAAAAAAATATTTTGTTAGTAGTAAAGAGGTATATTATGAAAAAAATCATAACCTTTGGAACGTTTGACTTATTTCATCTTGGTCATTTAAAAATATTAGAACGAGCAAAAGAGATGGGTGACTATTTAATTGTCGGCGTATCTAGCGACGAGTTAAATTGGAATAAGAAACAAAAATTTCCTATATTTCCATGTGATCAGAGACAAAAGATTGTCGGTGCGTTGAAATGTGTCGATGAAGTGTTTGTCGAAGAGGTGCTTGATAAAGAGGACTACTGTAGAAAATATGGCGCGGATATTTTCGTCATTGGCGATGATTGGGAGGGAAAGCCATGTGGAAAGGAGGGGAAAACATTTGATGAACAATTAGAAGGAGTATGTCAAGTCCATTATATGTCGAGGACGCCTTCCATCTCCACGACTGAAATCATTGAAAGAATTCGGGAATAAAATCCCATGAGGATACCTCATCAAACTTATTTCAAGCTAGTTTCCTCTATTTTTGAATCGTTCCGGTCGAAATCTAATTTTTGAGTGAAATTAGAATCATAAAAACCTTTCTTTTGCCCTTGAATCCAATCAATGTATCGAAAACATCCTTCAGCAAATAGATCTCTATCTTTTGCTTCATGGATAATTTTAATTTGCTCATGATCCGAATCCAACGTAATTTCATGTTTTCCAAAAAGATTTCCTTCACGAATGGATTCAATATCTCCCTTGTAATGTAAAACTTTTCCAAGTGAGAGGGCTGTGCCACTTGGTTTATCCAATTTATGGATATGATGTGTTTCCTTAATGGATACCTTCCAATGTCGAACATCAATTTTTCCTAGAAATCTTTCTACTTCCGGAATTCCATAAGAAAAATTACTCACCTTAAATACAGGATTATTCTTGGAATACTGCATCACCTTCGTGATACACTCTTCGCTAAAGTTTCCAGTTGTTCCGATAATTAATGGGTGATTGATATTTTTTTCCAACAGCATATTGATGAGTGTGGTAGTCCCTTGACTCGAAGTCACATCCACAATTACTGCATTGTCCATCTGCAATAAATTACTTAAATTTCTGTGTAGAGCAATGACATGGTATTGTTTTGAAGCGAACGCGCAAATTCGACTTCCTAACCGTCCCGTTGAACCATAGACATACAATTGAGGTTTTCTCCGATATTCAAGATATTGTGAATAGGCTTTCGAAAGCCGGTCCCCTCCAATTTGCAATCCATCTGCCTCATAGAATGAAAAACTTAACCGTAAATAGTTTTCCAACCCTCCATGACCCGAAAATTTATTTCCCGTATGAAACTGAATTTGTTTGTTTTCACAATATTCTAGAAATTTACGGGAATCAAATGGTGTCTCAATCCAAATAAAATATCCACCGTTCGGTTTTTTATATTTCAATCCTGTTAAACTGTTACACAAAGTTTCACATCGCTTTCGTAAAATACATTGTGTTTTCGTAATATACCTGTCTAAATCACCGTTTTCTATAATAAAATGCACAATTCGACTAATGAATGGGTTAATACCTCCACTACTATCGACTTGTCCACAGGTTGATAATATTTCCATTAACCTGTCATTGCATTGAATCCATCCAAGACGCAGACTCGGCGCTAAAATCTTTGAAAAAGATGATACGGAAAATATGTTACCACCATAATAGTAGAGGGGCAAATCTGGTTTATTATCAAAATACAGAAGCTGGTACACTTCATCGGCAATGATGTACATATTGTGTTTTTCACTCAATTGAACAAGTTTTTTCCTTTTCTCATCACTCATTGTAATACTCGTCGGATTATGAAAAGTTGGAATAGTATATAAAAGCTTCACTTCATTTAAATCTTGTTCAAGTTTGAAAGATAATTCTGTAATGTCAATACCATCGCTTTCCAAAGAAATTGTTTCAATGTCAAATCCGAATTCTTTAAAAACATTGATTGCTAAAAAATAGGTTGGCTCTTCTACATAAACTCTCTTACACTTACTTATAAATAATGAACTAATTAATGCAAGAGCACCAGTTACTCCATTTGTCACAAATAAATGGTCTGCGTCAACATCAACCTGATAGTGCCTTTCTAAAAATTTTGTTAGTACATTTCGGAATTCTTTATAACCTCGAATATCGCCATATTGTAATACAGATGGATCTTGCAAACTTGCCAATTCTACACATGCTTTTTGTACAATATCCAATGGAAGCTCTGAGTTGGATGGTTGTCCAACACCAAAGTTTACCATCTGACTGGCACTTGGCACTACGTACTGTCCGTATTGGATATTCATTTTTATTTATGCTTCAAGAAATTTGTTTTTTTTTTGTATGTATTTTTTTTTAATAAGGAAGCGAAACATGATAAATAAAATGTGTTATGAATTTAATGAGTTTTATGGTTTACTCTGCTAAACAGGACATCAGAACTTGGGCACATATTTTGTCATTATAGTTTTAATCTTTTTCCGACGGTTTCATTTTGCGGAGAGTAATTGATTTAACTACACTGTAAGACATGTTTATAGTGTCCTACATGTGTAAATATGTTGAAATCGATAAATTCTTCGTTCATGAAACGTTTGATAATTTCGTAAGATTCTAAGAATTTCTGGGCTGTGGTGTAACTTATATAATCTTCCTCTTCTAAGAAAATCCAACAAGAGATTGTATGTAGTTGGCGCCGGTTCGATTACCCTTTCACGATATTTCTAAAAATAACGAGAAATGGAAGATTCAAAGAAAGCAGTTTAAGTGACTTTTTGTTTTTTTGCAACATGGTGTGCGGTTTTTGCTTGTTATGCTGTTTTTGCTTGTTGTGCATTGCCATGTTTTAAATTACATTTCGTGGTTTTGTATTTTGTACAACCTTGTTGATTGATAAATTGTTTCTGATATATTGACTGATTTTTGGGAAAGCATTCGATTCGAATATGTAAATAAGGAACATCTTTTCCATGTGTGCTAATAAAAATAATATCGCTTTTTTTTAGAGCTTTTTCAACTTGTTCTGCAACATATTTCCAAACTTCTTTTTTTTGTCTTACAGAGGCATTTTCACAAAATAATCGAAAATGTGCAAAATTTTTTCCTTTTTTAGGCATTGGGACCACCAAAATATTTGTTCCAGTAGGATTTAAAAAATGTGTGGCAAATTTTTTCCCTTCTTTTTGTGCTTTCTCAATATGTTCTTTAAATTTTGAATAGTCTTGTTTTGTTTTAAATCCATCTGTTTTTTTCCAAGTTTCTTTATAATTCTTACTTTTATCTTTATTACAACAGGATGTTTGAAAATAAAATCCATGTTCACTAGACATGGAAGATTCAGGAGTATTTGGAAAATCAAAGAGGTTTTTCCATAGAAAAAGTTTAATTGACCATTTCATTTTATTAAAAATGAAATTATTTTCGATTTTTAATAATGATTCCGGCCAGCTGGTGGTATTTCCTTTTTTGATTTAAATAGGAAATGATATTAGCTAGAAAGTGAAATGTCTCCCAGAAAAAAAACGTTAGTGGTTATTCTTGGGGAAACTCGAGAACATGAATTGGCCTTTGACAGTTTCAAAAAAAATGTTTTGAACGTTTTGGAAGCGGATTTGTGTCTTTGTATTGGGATTCCGAATCGCTATGATATTCGTAATCCTTATTACAATGGCGCAAAGTTTCGTTTTACATATCCTGAACCTGATGATTACGCTACAGCATTTGACTTTGCTGCCAAACATATACTCCATGGACGGGCCGATATGGAAGTTTTTCAGGGCCAAGTGATGAAACGAACACCGTGGCGCAATTTCTTGAAAATCGAAGGCCAATTTATGGGAGGGATCCGTGATGAATCCCATGAACATCCTGGTTCGGCCGGTATTCTTTTGTTTTACCGCTGGTACTTGCTCAAAAACCTGAGGGAAAATAATTTGATTTCGCAATATGACTCTTTCGTTATAACTCGGAGCGATTTCATCTATGCGTTACCACATCCATCTTTGGATCATCTGAATCAAAAATATATCTGGATTCCACATGGGGAGAGTTACGGTGGCATTACCGATCGACACGCCATCGTTCCATCACGATTCATAGAATCATATCTAGATATTCTGGATCAAATGATGCTACAATCGAATCAATATTATTCCGAAATGTCGGCAAAACCTGGATGGAACCTGGAACAGGTCATAAAATTTCATCTGGAGCAACACGGTCTGTTAACGTCTTTGCGACGGTTTCCTTACGTCATGTATAGCGTTCGATCAAAAGACGGAACTACTAGATGGTCACGCGGACAATGGCATCCTTCCTTGGGATATTTCATAAAGTACCCGAAAGAATACAGTGGTGCCATGTGGTTCCAAAATGCATTCAAATCGTCGCAGCTAACCTTGTATGATTTTTATCGAAACATGATACAAACAAACGGCTAACAAACACTGTTTACAAAAGCTGTCAGTCATGATGATTCCTCTAGGACTCATTATGTGAAGCGGAACTTATGTTTCCAATATTGTTTGTGTCCTTTCCCGTAATAGGCTGTTTTTGCCACGGTGCTTTCGTTCCCATTTCCGTAAGCTCGAATTGTTACCTCAACCCCATGTAGATCCTTCATGTTCTGTTCACTCACCTCTTTGTCTACACCTGGTTGATTTTTCCAAGCAGGCCATTCGATCCATAATGTGTTTGTTTCTAAATTCTTTACGTAAAAGGTTGATTTTTTGTTCTTTTTTAGCCAATCTAAATCGAAGGTTAACAAACCATAATCTACGTAACCCCCTTTTAATTGTGGGTCATAATTAAAATTTACGTCACCTGTTCCTGTATTAAATTGTATACAAAAACTGGGTTCATATAATGGTGACAAATATTATGATTTAGCAAAATTGAGACATAATATTATATTTAATCATGAAAATGTCTCAAATAATTTATTTACCAGAAAAATAAAAGATAATGAAGTAACTATTGACTTAAAATGCAATTATACACTAATGAATCAACTGAATGATTTTGATAGATTTTTGTTAGAGAACAATATGGATTTGAAAAAAACAAAAATATTAACATCTCTAATATGGTTGAATATGTCCCCCCTCCATGAATATCCTTTAAATGAATTCTTATTTTATTTTGGAAAATATAATTTAAGTTTAGAACTACAATAAAAGAATCATAATTTCAAATTGGTAAAAATATACACATTGGCGAAGAAACAGCTGAAATACCTGACAAAGTTTCGGGGATGCGATATTAGGTAGTTACCGCTTGAATCGATGCGACAACGGAGAAAATTTATAATTGTGAAAACTGTTCGGTGTAAGATTTTTTTTTAATTTTTATAAAAAAAAAAATTTAGATAAGTAGACAATATGAACTTTACTGGCTCGTTCAGTCTCCCACGCAATTTTGGATTTGGCAGAATCCAGAGAGATTCCTTTTCGGTTGCCAATCCACTTCGAAATCTTTTTCTTACCAAAGAAATGCACTATAACCGATCTTCTAGCGATGTCAACTACACTTCATCTGACGCGAACCGATCACAGCATGGGTCACAAATACGTCTCGGCTGGTCCATTAGCAAGGCGTGGAACAGTTTTAAAAGTAGTGTAACACCAATCGCAGATAAAGTAACACCAATCGCAGATAAAGCAAAAACTGATGTGACTAAGGACGCAGATAAAACAGCTACTGATGCTGCTAAGGACGCAACTACAACATGGAATGATACAACTAGTACAGTTAATGATGTAGGCACAGATTTAAGTAAGTTACCTGGAAACAACCCCGATGTAAATGATGCTGCTTCTGATGCTAGTGATATTGATGATGATCTTAGTGATGGATCTAGTGATGACTACTATGATGATGATGATGAAGATGATTGAACAATCTTAAATGTCAATCTAAATCTGCTTGGTCTTAAACTTAGAGTTGCCAGATGGATTTTTGTTATCATATCTTTATTTTAGAACTTGTTCTTTTCTTTGCATTATTCATCTTTTTTTTCGTTGTTAATTCAAAAACACGTGATTAAAATTGACTCACAATTACTTGGAAATAGCATGAAATATATAGGTATCTGCCAACAAGTTTTTGCAAAATTGTTCGCGACAGGCATGGTTTTTTTTGATGGCATCAAATACTTATGGATAATTTTTTTTTAAAGAAAAAAAATATGTAGTAATCTCACCAAACTTTAATTTTTTCTTTATTGAATATATATATATGAACATGATGCATTTACAGTCAAAGCTTGAATACTTTTGTAATGGTTACATTTCGTTTTGCATCCTTCTTGGAAAGTTTGCGTTCAAGTGTCTTCACTTCAAATAAAAAAGAAGAGAAATTTGTAAACTCTGGCAAACGTGCTTCACTATAAATATATTTCAAACCCAAAACAGCGTCGACCCGAAAATCGCTAGGATAACAGGCTGTAAATTTTTTCAACAAATGTTGAAAGGACGAGGGCAATAAATCAAATTTCTGGGGTGGTAAAATGAGAGATAGCTGTTGATAGGGACTGAATGGAATCCCTTTCTCGAAAATGAGACGGTTCAGATCAAATTGTTGTTTTTCCAAGACCGTAAACACATCTTGGAAAACCGGGGGCATAGGATAACTGTAGTGCCAAGTCCACGATGGACAACCTTGGTTATAATATCGGAGCGTAAACATTAAACTCTTCAAATATTCCTGAACCACTTTTGTACGTTTGCTATTGTACATGGAAAAGTTTTTGGAATCGATTTGTAAAAAATGTTCATAATATTGCGCCTTCCATTGATGTTTTTCCAAACTGTAATTTATTTTATCAAAGTCCTCCACATAGTCTTCGTAGAGAGGATGATTCGTGTTACAAATGTAAGCATGTTGCAAGTTGCTATAAAAATTATCAAAGGATTCCGCCGGAATGTATTGAGCTGTTCGCTGTTTGGTCAAAAACAACTGAAGTTTTTTCATCTCGGTATCCTCCATCAGAGATAACCCCTTGATAATATCCTTGAAAAATGAAGAGTTGACTGTGAAAGTGGCCTTATCAATCAGATATCGTGTGTTTGGATGATGCCTCGCTTTGAGCTGAGAATATAACCTTTTCAATATTTGAAGCCCACCATTTTTGATTTTTAAAAATGGTAAACTCGTCACAAAATCGTTACCAACCATGGCCAACAAAAAATTAAAGTCAAGTACAATATTGGTCTCATCTTCTCCAGGAAATTCGTCCACTAAACTTTGTCGGAGAAGGTCGATATCAAAAACAAACATGATAGTATCCATTGGCAATTTTGCCATCCGTTTAATATATCCATCATTTTCGTCGTCACAGTATCGAAGAATTTTTATTTGAATCTGACGAGGCCTGTGGTATAAGGGTTAAATTTACTGCATTGTCCAGGCCAAGCTGTTCTTCTCGCCCCAAGTTCCACATCATCGTATGATGCTGTTTCAGGTGCTACCTCAGGTGTTACCTTAGGTGTTAGCTCAGGTGTGGTCCCTTTATCGGCTTTGATGGCATTCAAATTACGAAATGCATTCCATATATATATGAGGTTGGAATTGATTCTTGACATTGCAATTTTGTACCAAGAAGAAAATTATTTGCACGTGGCAATTTTTTCAACGACCATGAGGTCCTTTGGGTATAACGTCTTTCGTTTTGCCAGCTGCATAATCCGACGGCCATTTTGGAGAAAATGACGAAGATAGTGCTCCGTTAGTAATTGAAGTGAAATGAACGAATCTTTTTCAAAACGAAGCTTTGCTTCTTCGTCCTGCACGATTTCCCGAATGAATCTCTGAAAGGGAGATTTTGGAAAAACCAAACATGGAGGGTTTCCGTGTTGGTGAAAACACGATGTTAATTTTGGTATAGGATAATATTTTTCCGTCGCCGCGTAGATTACATTCATGGTAACGGTTTTTTGTTTGAAATACGCCATAACAATGATAATTCTCTGAATCAACTTTTCAAGAAATACCTTGATTTCACCTCGCAAATATTCATAACATAATTCCGATACACGGGGAATTTTCAGTTCTGTAGAGACAGCTTTCATTCTGGTCCGAAGCAAAGCATCATTGATATTTTCACGATAAACTTTCATTTTATTTTCTTTAAAATGAAACAATAATTTTTTTTTTTTAAGATAAATGAGCGTTCATTCTAAGCAAATTGAAAAAATGTTTAAAAGCGTCAATCCGCAGGGTCATTATATGTCGAAACAAGCAAAAGTTTATGTGGCACTGCTACTTGATAAGGTCCTGCTTATCTTTCTACAACAGTGCTATTCTCTCATGCATCCAAAAAATATTGGTGGAAAGGCATTATCCTGTGAGCAAGATATTTCCAACGAAACCGTAAAAACTGCTGTTCGTCTTTGCCTACCGCGGATTTTGCAGAAATATGCTTTGAGGGAAATTGACAGGGCCAGTCAAAAAACAATATTGTCTACCACGACACTGAAGACCAAAACAGAAGAATATCTTCATTGTAAAGTCGATGATCCTGTCGCTTTATCCATTACTGTATTACTCGAATATATTTTAGCAGAAATTGCCGAACTTTCAGGGAATGTTACCGATCGAAGAGAGACAAACGTAGAAGATGTCAAGGTGGCTATTGAAAATGATGATGAATTGAAGTCACTTTTGCAATGTATCATGTAGTATGGAATGCCACTACTTCAGTTTGTAAATTATTTTTTGTTGAAAATAGTTATTTGTGTTATAATAAAAGCTGTCCATGAAAACAATTTTTGTCAGTATTGCATCCTTTCGCGACACCCTTTGTTCACGAACCATTCGTTCCATGTTCGACATGGCAAAATATCCTTCGCGTATTTTTGCCGGAATATGTGAACAAAATGATCCCAGTGCAAAAGACGAAATCTGTAAAATTGTTGAAAAATACGGATCAAACATTCGAAAATTAACATTGCACTATCAACAGGCAAAGGGTCCTACGTTGGCACGGTATTATTGCTCAACCCTCTATCGTGGAGAAGATTTTTTTCTTCAAATTGATTCGCACACCTTGTTTGTGCAGGATTGGGATGAAATCTGTATTGAAATGCTAAAATCGGTGGAAGCACAACAGAAGATTCAAAAAGTCATACTATCCCACTATCCATCCGAAGATAAGCGTTACGAGGAAAGACCGGCGATCGATGCAGTAGTTCCCCATGTCAACGATTGTTATTTTCAAAAAGATGGTCTAATTGCATACCGAGGGGCAGCGTTAGAAAAACCGGGACGGCATCCTCGTCGGAATGGTTTTGTTTGTGCTGGCTTTTTGTTCACCAGAGGAAGTTGGTTATATGATGTTCCCTTTGATCCACATTTGGACTATTTATTTATGGGTGAAGAAATACTCTTGTCGATACGATCTTTCACGAAAGGCTGGAATGTTTATACGCCAAATCGGAATATCGTTTTTCATACGTATACACGTTCCACGGCACCCAAGTTTTGGGAACAGATACGATATGATGATTCACAAAGCAAAATTAAGGCCAAATTGATCTTGGGGTTGGAGAAAGATATGAAATTGTTGACAAATCCCACGATGCGTGCAAGTATCCAGCGATATGGGATTGGAAACACACGAAGTAGGAAAGAATTTTATGATTTCCTTGGTATCAATGTGGAGAAAAAGAGCGTCCAACTGCCATTTCGAAAAGAACACAATAACAAAAAATGATTTGTATAACAATTATAGTATTTTCCAAAACAACCATGTCTGACATGCTCGCGTCTTGCATATCAACACGGACAATTATTGTGTCCGTCCCGCTGCAATTTATTGTCAATGATATTTTTGACAGTGTTCCTTTGAATAAGAAAATTCCTGGACATGATTGTCAGATTGTCACATGCTATTACCGCGATCGTGTGAAAGGAGATCCAACGCTGAAACGAACTAAACAAAAACGGTCCTCGTTCCGCAATGTTGTCAACTTAATTGTTGAATCTGGTGATCGATTCATTAATATCAAAATAAGTGCACATGGAAATTTGCAAATCACAGGGGGACGGGATAAAGAAAAAGTCTATGATGCCGTGGTTTATCTCTTGTTCCTCATATGGGAAAGTTGTCCCCAAATTATCGTTGAATGGAAAGACACGATTGAAATCATATTTCGGACAGTTATGACGAATGTAGTATTTTCTGTCGGTTATCAAATCGACAAAGGCAAATTAAATACAATGATACAAAATGCCACCAATTTTTACACTTTGTTCGAAACAAGTTTTGGATATACTGGGATGAACATTAAAATCCCTATCGAAAAGGAACAACAAGAAGCTCAAATTAGTCGTTGTCTTACTATCCATTTCCCCACTAAAGAGGTTCAACATGTTGACCAAATCGTCCAGATGAATTTCAAAAAACCACAAAAGTTTAACACATTTCTCGTTTTTCACAGCGGAAAAATCCTAATGAGTGGGATGATTGAAGACAATATGGCTCACGATTTTCATATGTTTCACAATTTCCTTAAAATCCACCAAAATAAAATTAAAGAAAATATTATTTAATTTCTCTTTAAATAAAAATGAGGAAATTTGAACTCTATTCGTTACGGTTGAAACCAACTGAAAAGAGGTTGGTGATGAAAGGAAACGATGCAATAAGTGCCGTTAAAAAAATGGCGACAAAATTGTTTCGGGATAAGCGTCGAAAGGGGCCCTTTGAAATCGCTGTCAAGGAAAAGAATCATGATAAATTATATTCTTACATGGTAGACAAAAAGGATGTAAATAAGAAGGTAAAAATCAACGGAAAGACAATTTTCTATCGTTTTAAAATTTTAATCAAAGCAATATAATATTTTATGGAACATTACATAAAATATAGATGGCATAATCAGCCTTTTTGCTGTACATGAATCGTTTGCAATATTTTTCGCTTCCAACCATCCAGTTTCTTGGTTGATCCGAAGCTTTCTTGATAGATTCGTCGTTCTTCATTTAATGCTTCCGACGGTATCCGCTTATGCTTCTTCGTGTCTGCAAGATTCTTTTGATAAACTTCTAATTTCGAATATGTCTGTCGTAGCAAATGGTTATATTTTTGTTTCACGGTCGATATAAGATTGTTACATTTCATCGCTCCGAGAATAATAGTCATACCCTGTGGTTTTTCTTGACCTATTAGGGAATTCCCCTGATAGTCTTCCAGATAATTATTCGTCAGATATTTCCACATGATATTTTCTCTTGGTGAAAATGGCCTGGAGCAATTCAAATAAAACATTTCGATATAAAAATTTAATATATCATAGCAACTTAATCGAACATTACTTGGTGGTCTATCATCTTTGGCGTCCAATGATATTTCATTATAGAAAAATGTGTACGAGTAAATAAAACTTTGAACTACAAAGGTAGATATTTTTCCATCTTGCTTCAAAAACAAAATATTAAACACATGCCCCGGAAAATAATATGTTCCTGCTCTACTGGGTACGGATATTATCATATTCATGATATCGTCGTCCCCTATATTTTGCCTTATATAGTCCGTAATACGACCAGGGTCCATTGAAAATTCTGGGTGACCATGAGTAATGATTTTTAATTTACGGGCAACACGATTTGGATCCCCGAATAAATAATTCACTAATTGCGTTGTGGAATAACATTGACTTGTTAAAGGACAAGCATATGGTGAGGACATCGAACTCCCACGACACTGGTTCATCCCTTGATCACCTCGATTATATTTCAATAACCGGTTTAATTGTCCATGTGTACTCTGTAAATAATTCAAAATGTGTCGCATCTCTTCATCCCTATTTCTATTCATCGATCTGTGAATACTTTTTGGAATATATTCAACCTGCATCGCATCGGGATCAAGGATCGGCCTTTCAATCTGCATCGGAGACGATATTGATTCTTGCCATTGAATCTGCATATCGTCGTGGTCATATCGACTGTTACTATGAAATCGACGAAAAGCAGCGATGGGCACGTTGCTTCCAGGTTGATATGGAGCATTTTTTTCCCATTTTGCAATGTCATATTGATCCCCTTTTCTTTTGTTTGTTGTTCGTGCTCTTTTTGACATTTTATTATTGCAAAAAAAAAATATAAATTATTCCATCTTGTGTTGTCTATAAATTGCTTCACCACCATCCACGGCGATCGTTTGTCCTGTAATACTGGTACTTTGTACAAATAAGTCCACAGCGAGTAGAATATCAGACATGGTCACTGTTTTCTTTAAAATGTTTCGTTGTGGCATAGCTTCAAAACGTTTTATTCTGTCGACGTCATCATTCGCGTTAACGTAACCAGGGGCAATAGCATTAATTAAAAAATTTTCACCAAAAGATAGGGCTTGTTCGGTAGTTAGTTGATGTAATTTTAATTTCGACTCATAATAGAATTTCTTTTTTTCATCTGGGTTTTCAAAGAATACCCTCGTATCGGTAAAATTTATGATTTTTCCCGCTTTGTAATACTCCGCATATAACTCATTGATAAATTTCGGAACCAAATAGTTTGCAGTAAGAATCGATTCTTTTTCCGCTTCCGTGTCTTCTGGAAACATGGATGCATTGTTAATTACGAGATCTATTCTGTCATGTCTTTGGAAAAGATGTCTTACATTCTCTTTCACATCCACAAGGTTGGTAAAGTCACATTTTACATAATCAATATGGTCATAGGTCGTTTCCAAACGTTTCGAACTACAATAATGATAGATTATTTTCCATTCGTTCACGATAAAATACTGAACAAGTTCTTTCCCTATTTTCGATGTAGCTCCTGTAATAAATACGGTTTTCATGGCTTTATTATAAGAGATTTTAAAAAAAAAAATTTTAAACTAAGTAAAATGAACTATCTTCTCGTAACGCATGACCTCCGTCTTCGATATTTTCTGCAGACATATTTTACGAAGGACTTCCCTCCGGCTTTTGGGAATGGATGTGTTCTCCGTTTGACTCTCACTCGAAAATGCGCATCCATTCAAATGCTATTTCCGGGATATGAAGCAAATGGTAAACTGGCTTCGGTAAAATTTTCAGCACTTTCTATTCCGACAAGAACACTTATTGGGGATACATATTTATATCGCAACATAAACATTTATATTGTTCGCCATGGGATTGGTGAACATAACGTGGCTTTATATCAAAGATGTAAAAATCCAGACTTACCGGAGCTATTTTTTAATGACCCTAGATTAGTCCGCAAAGGAAAATTATTGCTTAAAAAGAGCATGGCCTACTTACCGAAAACAATTGATCTCATTTTTGCTTCCCCTCTCGTGCGAACACGTGAAACCCTTGCTGTCCTTTTGAAACATTATCCTAATCGGACGATGTATATTGTACCAGGTGCTGCTGAAATTTACAATCGGAATGAAA
Organism: Rhodospirillaceae bacterium; assembly: GCA_002690995.1. Taxonomy (GTDB): domain Bacteria; phylum Pseudomonadota; class Alphaproteobacteria; order Thalassobaculales; family Thalassobaculaceae. The sequence goes on along the minus strand of NZGS01000049.1, from coordinate 10,121 downwards.
TTCAATTGGAAGTTCCACTCTCCCAACACAGGAATATTCCAAAAACGTTTACAATCGAATGGAACATGATTCCCCCTGGAAAGAATATGATTGACGAAATTGTCAAAGGGCAACAAATTTTAAAAATTGAAAATAAAATAAAAAATCACAAAGATTTGTAAACGAGGAAAATATTTGATCTCATTGCTACGATATTTTTGAAACTATTATTTTTATGTATTCTTTTTTGATAGATGAAAACCATTTTCTTCAGTGTTGCATTTTGCACATTCGTACAGGGATTTTTGACTTCCTATAATGGAAAGGGTTTAGATATTAATTGTTGGACAGGGGAAACCACCACCGCATTGCAAAAAAAATATCCAGACCTCCAATTCGAAGGAATTGATTCTCGGGAGACGGTGATTCAAGTTGCTAAAAAACGTTACGCCAACATGAACTTTACAAGAATGAATCTTGAAGATAATTCCCAATCAATCGATACCATGTTCCGGTTAATTCAGATTTCCAATTATCAAGAGTTACCCACGCTCCTCGAACGGGCTTGGGCCAGCGTGGAGGACGAAGGATTACTCATTGTCAAGTATCATATCAAGGATGCAACAATCATTGAACAATATAAGCATTTGTTATTACCAACGGAGTGCCATATCTGGAGTGATCGACAAACGGCAGTTTGGAGAAAATAAATGAAAAATTTTAAACACATGTAAAATGAATTTTAAATGGTAAATTAATTTTATATTTATTGAAAGTATGAACTAAAACCTGAAAATATTTCAGTATCAATTAATACTTTGTTTCACCGACTTTAGCGGTTTTTTTATTTTTTTTCTCACTTACGTTCCATGAATTTGTTGTTTTAATATTTAATTTAACAATCGTTTATCACACGAATGAGAAATTAAAATTGTTCAAAATGAGTATAATTTTTAAATCATTTTATTCAAGTGATTGGATGGACAGCCAGAAACTGTTTTAATGGAGGTAAGAAATCGTCCTGTGAATTTTGCAAAAGCATAAAATGTTTGTTCAGATCAATTTCTCCGAGATTATTACACTTTTCATTGCTATTATGATTTTTTTTGTACTTTTTCATTAATAAATTGTTGTGCAAGTTCAGGTTTTTGTTTTTTCGTAATACGACATTCATTATGGTAAAGCTCATCATGGATAATGCACCAATATTTTGATGCCGGTGATCACGACATATCAAATCCACTTGCCCCATGGTAGCAATACCGTATTTTTCAAAGACATCAATCAAAATATTTATTTCTACACCATAACCACTCGTATACTCAATATTCTCCAGGAGCTCCCGATAGGCGCCATATTCACCGCCTAGTGGTTGTATAAAACCGGAAAGTTGGGGGTAAAATAAATTTAGTAATGGGCGAGCACATAATTCAGTCACTCTACCACCACCGGGTGTCCTAACATGTTCATGAAGTACCAACGACCTGTCATAAAATCCTTTGATGAATTTGATGTTTCCCGACAACAACGGTCCAATCAAACCATAAATCATGTGAATATCAAAATTTCGAATATCACTATCACAATACAACACAATATCACCTGACGAATAATATAGACCTTTCCATAATTGATTCCCTTTACCTTTTTTTGTATTGATTTCTGGTAATACAAGGTTTTCATCGATAACCTGTAATTTTTCATAATGTAATGTCAACTCCCTGACGATGACTACGGTGTCATCTGTAGACCCTCCGTCTATGACAATTAATTCATCAATAATGGGAAAATCATCGTTTAATACCCCCAATATTTTGGAAACAATGTCTGCAATGGTTTTCTCCTCATTCAATGTGGGAATGATTAAGGAGATTGTTCTGCCTCGTTTTGCATTATACAAATCCTGTAAATTTTTGAATTGTGACGACTGGTAAGTGTTTGCTTCTAACCAATGATTTAAACTGTTCAAGTCATTGTGGCAGGTTTTTTCTTTGTGTTCCATGAATGATATCTATTGAATAAGATTTTTTTTTTTTAATGTAAATGGAAAAAGCAATTCAACTCGCATGTAAAGGTGCGCAATGGGGAGGACCATTCGGTGCAGTGATTTTCATCGATGGTAAAATAGTTGGCGAAAGTACGAATTACGCAAATCCACATCATGACCCGACTGCCCACGCAGAAATCATGGCGATACGAGATGCCTGCAAAAAATTAAAAACCAGGTCATTAAAAGGTGCAGTCATGTATAGTTCCTGTGAGCCATGTCCAATGTGTAAAGGTGCTATCCAATGGGCACAGATTGACAAGGTCTTTTATGCTGCGAAAGAAAAATATGCGCAAAAAGAGCTAGGATCATTTATGAAAGAGGACGTTGTATTCAAAGCCATTCCTAATCCAGATAAAAACAAACCATTCGAAATTGCGAAAAAATATAAAAAAGCTGGAGGTGTGACAACGAATGATCCCGTCACCAAGAAAAAAATGGAAAGAATGAAAAATTGACAAATTTCAAAAATGCATGAGTAAACTAATGAATGAAAGGATACATTATTGAATATTGCGACAGCAAAAATCATTCCAAAAATCGGATTGGTCATGTTTTGGATTGCAAAGATGAAAAGATGCTAATTCGCAATGACGGGCACCTTGAGCCAAATTGGATACAGGTTGAAACCTATAAAATCGTTTTTATTTCATCGCCTAAACCACTTGAAATTAAATCGATAGATAACTTCGATAATACTCATTTGCTTGAATTGTTGTGTGGTACACAGCCCAGTTTTTCAATGCATAAATATACATTTTCGTATTTTCGCCAATTATTGAAAATGCTCAAACCCCTGGTTCATGTCGAAAGTTTATTCTTGCATGGTATTACCGCACATATCGGTCGTGACATTTTTGAAAAATTTCCGTCGCTCGTTCAGTTGCATATTGATAAATGCGTCGATGTCGACTGGTCCGAAATCAAAAAGTTACCGATTTGTCTTTTACGCTTAAATGATGTTTCGTCTGCCGAAAAAAACACAATCAATGACATTGTTTCAACTTGTGCTACGAAACATTTACGATCGTTGATCATTGAAAATTGCCGAAATAAATGGGATGTCGAATTGGATATTAGCCTGGCTTATGGTCTTTTTCAGTTAACCGTGCGAAATTGTGTCATGTCGGATATTCTCTTGCAAAAGGATTTTTCGGATCCGTCGCGATTTTCATCGTTGTGGATCGAAGATGCGCCAGAATTGCGCTTTATTAGTCCGTCTTTGATTGAAGAATGTGATTGGATTCATTTATAAAAAGTACCAAAGCTACAAGAAATTGATATTTCTAATGTAGCATTACGACACATTCATTTTTCTGAAACAGCCTTTGAAATGTCAGTTTGTCCGGGGGATAATATTATCCAACTCTATCTCCAAAAGCAAAAGGTTGCTAATTTGTTTGAACTTTTGAAAAATTTGAAACGATTAGAAACATTGGTTTTGAGAAATTTCGTCGATTTACCCGAACATTCCTTTTTGTCGTTACGAAAATTAGTGACGCTCCACATCGATAATACACCACTGCCAATTTTGGATGTTACAGATTGTATACCATCGCTGCACAATTTGATTTTATCGGGAACAAGTACAGAAGAGATACAGGGCATATCGAATCTTCGTAAGCTCCAAAGGATTACCCTTCTTTTTCTTCCATTGCGCCACATTCCATCTGGGTTAAATCAGATGAAAGAACTTCGCGAAATAACTTTTGTAAATTTAAATCTAGAGAATCTGCCACAGAATTGGACAAGTTGCAAATTTCTAGCGAAATTCTATGTTGAACCGGTATTTTTCGATGGAAACGAAAAACTATATTTTTCGGATACACTAACAGACATTGATATATCAAATGACATTGTATATGAATTCTGTTCGTATCAAGAATTTTGCATCCGGATGATCGAACGTGAAAAAGTGACATTGCCATTTCATCTGAAATGTATCATTTGTTATTCTTTGTTTCGACATCCATGCACAAATTCCGTCGGTCATACGTATTGTAGAGAATGTATCTCAAGATGGATGAAGTTGAGATTGACCGATCCACAGACAAACGTTGTATTGCGAACAAAGTCGATTCACCCGAATAATTTAATCGAAATATTATTGCAAGAATTTTTGGAAAAGCATCAGAATTTGTATGATCCTGTTAGTAAAATTTTGTCGAATCCGAAAGAAAACCTTGCCACAAATTCATCAGACCCTTCTTATTTTCCTCTTCCATAAACATTGAATTCGATACTTTAAAGTTTTTATCATATAAAAAGTTATTTGTTACTAAAATTTTCTTTTTCTCAAATTTAATACCTTGTATACTGCATATGTTATTGCCTTCGATTGTAATATGACTGATGTCAAGCAGTTTCAGAAGGAATCCAACGAAAATGAAACTAATCACCCTGCGGCATATGTCAATACCAATTTCATTTTCCTTTGCATGATGAAGGACATAGTCCTGTAGCAAACTATCGCGAGAATATTTTTTGTGAATACCTTTTTGGCCTTTTCTTTGTTCATTCAGAAACTTTTCCTTTTTTTGGATCTTTTCCTTCTCTGACAAAATTTCTGCTTTCTCCTTCATCATGTAATGAATATCTTCCGTCAATGATGGCGAATCCACATCCATTTTGAAAGAAAATTCCTTCCCTTTTATAAAGCAACACAAATAGTTTTGCTCCAAAAAGATCCCAAACGGACATTTACCATATGCCATGTCTTCATAAATATATTTCCAGAATGTGTCATCCATTTGCATTGCGATTTTTAAGAAAATTGGATGTGAAATATCTTTCTTCATGGGATTCGTTTGTATAAAGGGAATTACCTATTTAAATCCATAACTTCGTAAAAAGTGAAGTTTTTGTTGATTTGACGAAAATCGTAAAATGACATCCAATTTCCCTTTGTTTGAAATCATTCTGCAGGAAATCAAAAGCACGGTTTTAAATGAATACTCATTCGATGAACAAGAGAAACTGGCCGAAAAAATAAAATTGTTGGATCAACAGGGTCATGAAATTGTTCTTGCCATCATCCGGAATTATCAATTACAAATCGACCATTTTGAATTTCATGAGGTTCCCTACGAGGCAAAAACAGTAAAAAACGGATATCGATTTTTCGTGAACAAATTACCAACACAATTATTGTACATGATCAACCATTTTGTCAATCTTCATATTGAAAAGCAACACGAAGAAAAAGAAAGAAATAATTTTTTATTGAATAAATGACCTTTCATAATTATACATTCAATGTGAACTTTAAAGATGGTACGGAGACGACAGTATTATGTTATGAAAAATTCAGTTCACCTGAAATCCTCCATCCACTGATTTTTTGTCAAGGTGCCACATGTTACGTAGATGAGTTAACTCCAGAGTTTGCGCAAGATATACTTTCTCGAACAAGCGTAACGCATCTGGTTGTTTATAACTATCGCGGATTAAATACAGGTCGCACCAATGTTCCCAAAATTAATCAGTATTCTACAAAACTTTTAGCAGACGACTTGAATCAAATTGTCCATTTTTGTGAGATGAACATATGGAAACGATTTACAAAAATTTCTTTTGCAGGATACTCTTTCGGTGGTGTGATTATGCAAGAATATCTTCGTCACTTTGGGGACAAACGAATTCGCTCTATGGTCTATGTACTTTCCTTATGTTTTCGTTGTTGTCGATTGGATTATCGCAAATTGATTGATTACGCCTTTCGCTATCAAAGGTATGTAAAGAATGAAGATAAAAAACATGAGAATTTTACCTATGAAAATTATGAAGAACATACAAAGTACTGGAATAAAAAACAAATCAAAAAAAAACTACTAGTCTATCAGAGTTTATCAATGATTTTCGATCGCATTTTTGATCGCCATAGCTGCGTCTTCACTCAACAGGATCTCAACATTCCAATTTTGATGATTACCGCAAAGGGCGACGAAATTTTTAATTATGACAAAAATAAAGATTGTCTTTCGAATCATTATCCGCCGAAGCTTTTTAAACATGTTCATTTAACAGGCTCCCAACACAATATTTTTTGGAAAGATCCGATATTCATTTCTAATTATTTTGTGGATTTTTATAAACAATTCGATTGATGTAAAAAAAATATTTCTCTACGAAATATTTATAATCATTTTTTTTCCATCATGACGTTTGAATGGTCGTCAAAGTATTCGTTGAGAGCATCATTGATGCAGGATGGGCCACAACATTTTCAGAAAAAGGTTCGCGACAATATGGACAAGTTAATCGTGATGAAGATTGTTTCAAATATTTTCGAGCACATTGAAAACAAACGGGATGTTTACAGGTCGTCCAACTTTTTGTTGTCTCGTAACAAATAACACATTCCGCATGCGAAGTCGATGAGAGCACCACGGCATTTCCTTTTCGAAAAATACCGGTTAAACCCTCCAATTTTGCCCAGCCCTCTAATTTGTCTCGGAAATAAGTGCCCTTTTGTAACACTTTACCAGACTCTGTTTTCATTACGAATCTGCCGTGAAATAAATTGCATTGAAACTCGATCCAAAGATGTATCCTTTCGTTCGGGAAAAAACTACAATAAACTCCATGCAAAAGACCATTTTGATAGCTCACTTTTCGTTTTAATTTTCCATCCTTGTAGTAAAAGTATTGATTCCCATGCATCCGACCGAACTGGTAGTGTTCTAACCTTTCAAGCTCACCCGTTGGATAAAATTGATAAAAATCACCATGATGTAGACCGTCCTCGAAATGCGCCGATTGGAAGGCAATGCCGTTTGGAGAACATGTCCATTGTAAACCATTCTTTTTTCCGTTTTGATAAATGGCAAGAGATTGGAATCCGGCCTTGTCCTTGCACCAAACTAAGCCCTCAATGGAATCATTTTGGTAATTCAGGACAGATATCAGCATTTGATTTTCATCATAGACGCGACAGGGCCCATTTTTTTTGTCATTGAGATAAGGACACTCGCGAAGGAGAATCCCTTTTTCCGAGAAAGTTTTTGCGATACCATGTCTCTTATCCTTTACAAATGGAACCGATTCTTTTACAATGTTATTTTGTACGCACAAATGCATTCCATCTTTTTCCCCAAATTTATATTCTTGCGACCAAGTCGTCCCAGTCTTGGGGTCAATATCTACACTTGTCCCATGAAATTTATCGTTGAAAAAATCCCGTTTTTGGATCAAAGTATGGTCTTGAAATGTTTTCCATTGACCAAATTTTTTCCCATATAAATAATTTCCAACTGAGTATGCATTATATATCGTATGCCACGATCCATCCTGAAATTGTACTAGCGTTTTGGCGTTTTTTTCTGTACAAAAGCCGTGCGCTTTTCCATTCAAAAAGTTGCAAGATAACTGACCAAGGGGTTTTCCTTTACAGAACAAGAATTTTACCCAGAGACCATGGAGTTTCCCTTTACGAAAAATTGCCTCCATTATGTGGCGCGAATTTCGAATAAAGCAATAACCATGCTTTTCACCTTTCACATAATGCTGTTTGTAACATAGCTCACCACACCTACTAAAATGACATTCGGGACCGTGTTTTCTACCGGACTCATACATGGTCTCTCTTCTAATAGACCCATTTGGATAGTATTGTACAACTGTACCCTCTTTATAACCGTCTTGATACCACAATTCTTCTCTGACTTTCCCAGAAATAAAGAAATGGCAACATCTACGGGACCGACCACGATTCTTATAATAGGACTGTTCTCGACGTGTTCCGTTTTTATAAAAGGAATCAAAATAGCCATGAAGTTTACCGTTCCATTTGTGAAATATACAACGTATCTTCCCATTTCTATAAAAACACCACACCTTTTCACGCAATCCCTGTCGTTCACATCGCATTCGAACGGAACCATCGCCGTAGAATTTGTGATAAATTGCCATTTTAGAAATTTTGCATTTTTTGATATAATCAATTTTTAAAAAATTTAAAGAGATGATAAAAAATTTTACAAAATGGTGAAAATAACAAATCCATACATTATGGTAGACGAAAAACGGATGCTGCATTGCGGTAAAGAATATTTCTATACATACTCTAACTCCATTTTTGTAATTCGTGACCAAGACAATTTTATTTTCTATGAAGGGGAAATGAAAAAGTATAACAAGACAGAAGGTTTCGGGTTTTATATGTTCCATGGATATGGTGTCAAGAATGTTCAGGGTGGACGGTATATGGGTTTGTGGAAGCATGGTATGCATCATGGATTCGGTGTTACGTTGTGTTCGTCGGATGGACGCTTCTATATTGAACATATTGGATTTTATCATAAAGGGCGTAAGCATGGACTGGGGCGAAAGTTTTTTTCGAATTGGTCCATGTGTTACGTCGGACATTTTTACAAAGGTTTGTTCCATGGGTATGGTCTACAATATACGACGACACGGAAGCTAAAATACGAAGGTTTTTTCAAGAAAGGAAAATATGAAGGAATTGGAAAGGAGTATTATCTCCATGGTAAAGTATTTCGGTTTGGATACTTCAAAGATGGAAAGGCCCATGGTGAAATTATCGAATATCTCCCAAACGGATTCGTATACTATAATGGCTCCATGAAAAACAATGAATACTGTGGAAATGGAATGTTATCGACAATGATATCCAAATATAAGGGTGAATTTTGGAAAAACGATTTCCACGGTGTTGGAATGTTTGAATCCGATGATAATTTTTTCTACGAGGGACGATTTCGAAGAAATCGGTTCCATGGAAAGGGAATACTATTCATTCGTGAAAGTCAACGACTTTACCATGGACAATTTTGTCAAGGGCTTGTCCATGGGTTTGCAAAATACTATCAAAATAATATGCTTATCTATCGTGGTATGTTTCAACATGGAATTTATCACGGAAAAGGAGTTTACCTGGACGAAAGAAAGAATTTTTTCCAAGGCACCGTTGTGTCCGACGATCAACTTTCGTTTCAACGCGAATCGTGCATCAAGCAAATGATGGAGACAAATAATCTTGAAAAACTAACGTCCGTGACAAAAAAAGATTTATCGCTCTACGCGAAAAAATATCAAATGCCTTTCCAGAAAAAAGACAATAAAGCAAAAATATTCCAGAAGTTTAGACAACATTATCAAAAAATGATGCAGAAGGATCCAGTCGAACACAATATCGATTTGTTTGGCAATGAAATTGAAGTCCCATGTCTTGGAAATGACCATGGAATTTACGATTTAAAGTCCATGAAGGAATATTTCCGCACAAATGACCAAAACATTTATGTACATCACCCGTATCACTGGACGAACGAAAATACCCTTGTACCCAAATTTCCGGTCGTTCATGAGGGGAAAGTTTTGTCCTCCTATACAGTTATCGTATAGCATAGAAAAATTGATTTCTCCGTAAAAACAAAATTTTTATCAAAATCGAATCTCATGTTCTATTTAACCAAATACGAAAAGACACGACTATTGGGAACACGTGCACTGCAGATTGCAATGAACTCCCAGATTCTTGTCGATACGAAGGGTGAGATTGATCCGCTCAAAATTGCAATGATGGAAATGGAGCAAAAAGTCCTACCTTTAAAAATTCGACGCATTCTTCCGAACGGTGAGGAAATCATTTTATCCATTGAACAGTTCACCTTCTAATCATTGTTCTAAAAAAAATGATTTAAGTATTGAAATCATTTTAAAAAAGAATGTTCGAAATCATTATCGCACATGATAAGAACGGCGTTATTGGAAACGGAGATCAACTTCCATGGCATTTCAAGGAGGACTTACAATTTTTTAGAAAGAAAACAATGCAAGATGGTCCGAATGTTTTAATCATGGGTCGAAAAACATTTGATTGTTTGCCACCACTACACGGTCGTGATTTGATTGTTGTGTCTTCGAAGCCAATAAAACCGAAGGATCATATCACCGTCCTTAAGAATATTAGTGCATTACTGCCCCACCTCCAGTGTAAACAGTATAAACATTGGTTTGTAATTGGGGGGGCGTCTTTTCTACAGTCTGTCATCAAGGAGTTTTCCACATTCATTCAAAAATTTTACTTGACTCTCATTCAGGGTGACTTCAACGGAGACATAAAGATACCTCC
>NZGS01000048.1 GCA_002690995.1 Rhodospirillaceae bacterium | reverse complement strand
TAGTGCCAATGTTGCAATGAGGCTTATTACGCTCAAACTTCTCTTTTGCCATCGAAAAAATACTCCTGCGGTATCTATAAAAAATTAAGTAAGTCAGTCATTTGTAACAAAGTCACGCTCAATTTAAAGACCTCAAAGTCGAATGCTGTGGAGCGGGTGAAGGGAATCGAACCCTCGTATTCAGCTTGGAAGGCTGCTGCTCTACCATTGAGCTACACCCGCCCTGTGTCTCCAACCAGCTTACTCCATACAGAAGACTTGCCTGTCTTTCCATTCAAAAATTCTACTCTACCCTTCCAACGCCTATTGCCTGACGGCAACGATAAGTGGTGGTGGGGGTTGGATTCGAACCAACGTAAGCAATGCTAACGGGTTTACAGCCCGTCCCCTTTAGCCACTCGGGCACCCCACCTCTGAAAACCGAGCCGCCATAACTACTCCGGTTCCCAACTGTTTAGAAACACGGAGTGCGCAATATGAGGAAACTCCCATATTTGTCAATGCTAAAACGTTTTAAAAATGGTTTTTTGATCATAAAAATTATCAAACGGAGTATAGTGCTTTAACGAACGTTAGTCGAGTAGGAATTTAGAAAGGATTTCTTCGATTTGAATCAGTCCAAGAAACAACAAAATAGTAGATCTTCCAAAAAATTCGTGCGGAAAAACAATAAGGATAGTAGTGGTGATAGTTCCAGACTACGCGTCCCTGACAAATCGCTTTTGTTATGGGGGAAGCATGCCGTCACAGCTGCCCTAGAGAACCCCGACCGGAGGATTTATGAACTTTTTTTCAGTGAAAGTTCACAAACTAAGATTCAAAAACTTATCAGGTCACGTTTTTCCATCTCTGAAACTAACCAGATTAAGTTGAACGCTCTCTCATCAAAAGACATAACTGCATTACTTCCAGGTCATTCTGTTCACCAGGGATTTGCTGCTATCGTTGGTGAGCTTGACTATGGGGATCTGGATTTCCTGATAAACAAAACTCGATCGAGTAAGTATTCTTTTGTAGCCGTGCTCGATCAGGTCACCGACCCTCACAACCTAGGCGCAGTGATTCGATCAGCTGTCGCATTTTCTGTAGATGCCATAATAGTACACGACAGATCAACCCCCCGATTAGATAGCGCTCTTGGCAAAGCCGCTTCGGGCGCTTTAGAACGCATACCGATAATAAGAACGAAAAATATTGCTAGAGCTATCGACAAACTAAAAAAATCCGAATTTTGGTGCATTGGCTTATCCGACGATGCGCATAATGATCTTTCAAGCTTAAGCGTACATAATAGGACTGCTGTTGTACTTGGAGCAGAAGGAGAAGGTTTACGGCGTCTGACTAGGGAAAGCTGCGATAGCCTTGCCCGCCTACCAACCTCCTTGAGTTTTCCCACTCTAAATATTTCAAATGCCGCCAGCATCACTTTCTATGAAATTCGGAAACACCTACCAACTAGAAATTGAGCTTCAATTAAGCTACTAAGTTTAAAAATCAGGCTGCAAAAAAATATTGTTTTAAGAGGCGTTTGATATCTCTGTTTGTTGTGGTATAGGACATTAGCGATAAGCGAATAAGGTTTGTGCCGGCTTAGCTCAGTTGGTAGAGCAGTTGATTTGTAATCATCAGGTCGGGAGTTCGAGTCCCCCAGCCGGCACCACTTTCTTGCACTTTAAATGAGACAAATCACATGAATGTCTGACTTGCGCAAACTAGCTTACCTATTCAAAAGCTTAGCTCTTGTAACCGGCCTGACTATCTTAGTTCAAATTACTAACAGCGCTGATTACTATCCCCATTCCAATTGCAGACAATGAGAAGAAGAATAATTTTCTAAATAAACCCTCATCAATTTTTGAACGAACGATATTTCCAAGCACCATTCCCAATAAAGCTGGGATTACCATACAGCAAGAGGTGAATAGTAATTCGTTACTTAAAACGCCTCTGCCACCGAGAGAAACTCCTAAGGAAATTGTTGCCACACTGCCAGATAACCCCATTGCCTGCACAAGTGCATTTCGGTTTAACTCCATCCTCTGGAGATAGAGGACCCCCGGCACAACGAAAGTTCCTGTTAAACCGGTAGTTACTCCAGTTAACCCTCCCATCAATGGGCTTAACCATTTTTCCTTTCTACTAAGTTTTGGGATTTTGACTTGTGAGAAGTAACTGGCGCAATACAATAATAAAATTATTCCTAAACCAATTTTTAGCATATTGCCATTAGCTGCGACTAGTACTCCAGTAGAAAACCATGTCAGAAGAAAGAGCGATAATAAAAATAGCCAAAGACGCTTTGTCAGTTCGTATAGTCTACCGCCAGCCAAAGCCTGAACTAGATTGGTGGTTAGACTTGGAGCAAGGAGAATAAGCATTGCCTCTTTCAATCCTAAAAAAATGGCTAACATGGCTAGAGAAATGGTTGGTAGACCGACCCCAACCACGCCTTTTACAAAGCCCGCCAGAATATAGACGAAGAAAACGTATATGATTAGCTCAACAGGAAGCATAGTGAAGTATTATAGATCAAAGATGAATAAACAACCCAATCAGTTGCTGGCTCGTTCAACATCCTCCCAAGGTTTGATTAACGTATAAATGGAAGTTTTCCAAAACCTGACCCAGCTTTAGAGCCGTCGCGACCAGAAGCGTAAGCGATTTGGCGACAATTAAAATTGTCTACGCTCAGTTGGGTAATAATGTGATATAATAATTCAGGCAATTTTTTTATTGTGAGTTTTTAAAATGAACTATTCTGAGTTAGATACCCCTGCGGTCCTGATTGATCTGGCGGTGACTGGCAGTAATATAAAAAATTACCAAAAATACTGTGATGAAAATGGCTTAAACTTAAGACCGCATATTAAGACGCATAAAATCCCCGAACTCGCTAAATTACAACTCGCTGCAGGCGCTATTGGGATTACGTGTCAAAAAGTGAGCGAGGCTGAAGCTATGTTATCCAAGGGGGGCATAGATGATATTCTAATTACCTACAATATTTATGGTTACTCGAAGTTACAACGCCTTTTGCAACTCTCAACAAGATGTAATCTCTCTGTCGTGGCGGATAATAGCGTCTGCGTGAGAGGCCTTTCAGAGACATTCAAAAAACAGGATAAACCTCTACAAGTTCTAGTAGAGTGCGATACTGGCGCTCTCAGGTGTGGAGTTGTAACGCCAGAGGAAGCATTTTTACTAGCTCAAGAGATTACAGACTTGCCTGGACTAAAATTTGGTGGGTTGATGACCTACCCACCCATCTCCCAGCAAGAAAAGGTAAATCACTTTTTAGAGGCATCAAAAAAGCTTATAGAGGAAAATGGTATCACAGTTGACATTGTATCTATTGGTGGATCCCCAAATATGTGGGAAGTTGAAAAAATCCCGGTTGGAACAGAGTATCGGATAGGAACTTATATTTATAATGACCGGTCGTTGCTGGAAAGAAAAGTCTGTAGAGAAGAGGACTGCGCACTCACTGTTCTTACTACTGTTGTCTCAACACCCACACCTCAAAGGGCTGTAGTCGATGCAGGATCAAAGGTTTTGACAACGGATCTATTTGGTTTAGCAGGACACGGCCATGTAATTGACCACACACACTTGACTATATCACAATTATCGGAAGAACATGCCTGTATAGTTTCAGATGGCGAGACGGGTCTTTCCATTGGTCAAAAAGTGCGAATTATTCCCAACCATGCATGTGTAGTAAGCAATATGGTCGATGAAGTAGTATTCATAGAAGGTCATAAAGTTCTAAAGAGCCAAACCGTTGCGGCCAGAGGCAAGGTTTTATAGGTTTGCTGCTTATCGAATATCACCGTTCCGAATATTTGATGGCTTAATAAAGTGGCGTAGAAGGGGTTGAGTATCTTCAACACAATCTCGTTACGAAATGATCATATTGGTAAAAATTTGTTTGATTTTCCTATCTAAAGTGACCTAGCGGTAGAGTTACCCGAAGTGTTATTTTCCTTGGTTTCATGGTGTTTCTAGGCAGTTATAGTGTGTTTGATATACTTTGAACATCCAGATGATTATTTGCACTCAGAGTATTAGTTGCAGGGTGGAGCCGGATCGACTTTGCACATCATGCGATCAGAAGTCTTCAGAATTTGGGATTCTTTATATAGATGTCACTAAATATAGATGTCACTAACACATGATCCAATAATAATCAGGTCGCTATGCTTGATCGACGGTGACTAGCCTTTGGTTTTTTCTTACAGTAAAAAAAATTGGGCACATATCTCTTTAAAGGTATTAATGGCAGACGACACTCATGTATGCTTAGTCAACATTTAAGCGGTTCGAGAAGCATCCAACTAGCAAGAAAGGTTGCCACGTTAATTGCCGAAAATGTGATAATAAAATAATCGATTTCATTTGACCATTTTTGGACAAAATACTTGGGTTCTCCTGTCTAGATCTTATTAGATACGAATAGATTACTGTGCTAACAGACCTTCACCCTTTAGACGTGCATTTTCTGCTTCAAGAGTTGCTCCAACCTTCCCAAGTTCTTTGCTGTAAAGCTGCCAGGATGGTCCACTAGAAGGCTGAGCTGCTAATCTTTCCGCTAACAGACCGATTGCAATTTTTGTTCTTCCGCTTTTAATAGCGCTGTCTATTAACATACGAACCCATACATCTCTTTGTGCCCAACTTCCCCCTAAAACTCTCATCGAATATCTAGCTTCCATCATTATCTCGACAACAATATCATAATCGCCTTTGGCATAAGATATAAGAGCCTGTCCAACAGGAATGGCAGCCACCTCATAAACTCCATTAAGAGTGACTTGTTCCTTATCGCTATTGGCAACAAAATCCTGCATCGAAGATAAAAGTTCGTCGGCCTCCACAAACCTTTCCGACATTGCCAAGGTCATTAGAAAATGAAGATCGTCAAATGGCCGCAGACGAGCCTTGGTCCTATGCATCGCAATTTCCGCTACTGTTTCCCATCGAGTTTTAACATTTACACCGAAAATATCTAAACGCATTAACATGCTAGAACTGTTGCAAATATCGATATTGTCTTCGGAAGGTTCTGCCCAAAACTCTTTATCAAACGAATTCATAACAGCCTCGACATCATTAAATTCCAAATAATGCAAAGCGCGATGCCACCAAAGATGTTTTGAAAACACTCCTCGTTTTCGCCAAGGTTCTTGATATTTTGTGATCCAGTCAATCCCTTCACGTCGACGACCCTGCATCTCCAAAACATGAGCTACCGCGTGCCCAGCCCAAATATCATTTTCATTTATATCAATAGCTCTACGCCCGATTGGCTCGGCCTCTTCGTATTGCCCGGCCTCCTCCAGCGCAAAACAACGACATCCGAGCACAAAACCGTAGCCGTCTACCCCTTCATCCCAATTAGGCAAAACCCTAGCTAAAGAGTCACGCATGCGCCAAATGTCACCGAGGAAAAAATGCATATTATGACTCAATCTTAAGGCAAGAATATCGCGGGGATACTCTGTTAGGATATGATCCCATATTCTCACTGTTTGTCTAAGATTACCTGCACACCATGCCTCTAACGCATCAACATGCTGCTGCTCCCGCTTCGTCGCAGCAAATGATAATTCTTTAGCTCTCTCTAAGCTATCGAAACTTTTCTCATTCCACTCCTGAAGGTTAGCCATCTTCATCAAATAACCACGCAGACAGACCCCCATCAGAAGTGTTGGATCAGCCTCATCGAGAGATTGTAACAGGGGTCCTGTATCTCGGCCCGATGCAAGAAATTCGTTTATTGTCGCATCGAGTGTCTCAACAGCTTTTGGGTTCTCTCCACTTAAAGGTAAACCTCGGACATCGCTAAACAAGCTCGCCTCCAAAATTGTGTTTTAGAACATTGTAGAACAATTTTTACTGTATAATGTTTTAGTAGAAGCAACAAATGCGAAATTTAATTTGTTGTGTGAAAACTATTGCTTATCTGTAGGTGCACGACCTAACCAACGTTAGCCACTACGACATTACGTTTAAGTCTCTGGCTTTACGTGTTACGACAATGTGATGTTTATCAGTCCGTTAAGATAATCGGGCCGCTGCAACTTTTTCTATCTCTTCCTTTAACTGAGGACTTTTGACTAAAAGCTCCTCAAAGTCAGCCTTTCCAAGAACTAATAATTCACAGAATGAGTTTGCAGCGACTGTGGCTACCCGCGGCGTTTCTTTCAAAAGCGCGATCTCGCCAAAAAACTCTCCAGAACCTAAAGTAACTGCTCCATCTTTCAAATTTACAGACAACGCGCCCGATGAAATAAAGAACATACTGTCTCCAGCATCCCCCTCTTTGCAAATTACCTCCCCAGGAATTACTAATCGTGGCTGGAGTATGCTTGCAATCGATTGTCGCTTTTCTGCATCAATATTTTCAAATAAAGGCACCGCTGAAACTAACTCAAGGCGATTAAGACCTAGATCTAATTCTGGCTCTTCTGAAGCTAGTTGTTCCCTATTTTTGAGATCTGTTTCCAAGTTAGTAAAAATTTCGGTAGTTATAATAGCGTCCTCATATAACTCCCTATATTTGGATAACTCCTGATTGAGCGTAATTTTATCCAAATGACGTGTTTGTACCTTATTTGCATAATCCGGGTATTGAGCCCTTAGCGCGTTTAGAGCAGCCTCAGTTTTCTGAAACCTCTCCTCAATTAATTCGGCAAGCCGCTTGGTCACACTTGGCTCTATCAATGTTTTTAGCTCTTCCAAACCACCATTTTTAATTTTATTAAGTGCGGAAAGCATAGATCTCAAGCGGACCCACCTATTTGCTAAATGCCCCTTCAATGGCCCAACGATTGAAAAATTTCTTTGTAAGAACATGGCCAGCCGGACACGCCAATCAAATTCCAATGTCTTCTCCCATGCCAATTGGTAACCTGGAAAGCCATCTGCCTTGACGGCATCTAGAAGGTCGTCAGCAGTAGATACCAAATCTCTCGTATTTGAGGAGTCAACGTAACCGTTCCCATAATCTGAAAAATAATGTTTTCGTTCTTGCCCAATAACTGACAATAGTCCAATTTTGAGCCAACTATCTGGGTCGAGAGTGTTCTGACTATCAACAGATTTTTCAAGAGCGCTAAGTCTATTATTATAACCAGTAACTGCTAGGTCGGCGACCTCGCCAAAAATCGTATTGTTGCTTGCTACAGCTGGAATACCCTCAGCAACTTCTTTTATCGCCTTACCTACCGTTCTGTCTCGTACCGCAAGATCATTCTTTGAAAGCTTATCTAACCCGAATGCCTTCATAACAGCACCAACTGTGGTAGCGTTAATAAACAAAGTAAAAAGGACAAATGCACATACTAGTGCGATAATAAAGTTTTTCACTTCCTGGCTAATGAACGGATTTTCAACGACTGCTAAGGCTAAGGCTAAAGACACTGCACCTCGCAAGCCGCCCCACCACATGACAGTTCTAAAACCTAAATTGACTGGAGGGCAAATGCCGGTAGAACTTAAAATCGGCAAAATCCCGTGCGTCAATAATGCTCGCGCACCAAATCCAACT
>NZGS01000047.1 GCA_002690995.1 Rhodospirillaceae bacterium | reverse complement strand
TCATCTTAAATGGATATCTATACTTGCTATCTTAATGGGCTTAGCGTTTGCCACTTACGAGGGATTTCATTGGTTTACCCATGTCTATGAGTTTGATGCAAGAATACGTTCCGATATGACTAGAGTATCGAGCCGTGTAAATGGGACAATCGAAAATATCCATGTGAAAGAGGGCATATCCATAAAGAAAGGGGATTTGCTCGTAACGATGAAAGTGGAGCAAATCCAGGAACGTATTAGGGCAACAGAAGCCGAGTTAAAAGAAGCCAGTGCCCAGAAAGACAAGCTGATTGCTGAGAAGTTTTCTCTTGAAACAAGTTTGAGTTCGCGAACTGCGACCAAGATAGAACAAATACAGGCATTGAAATTAGATTTAACCACCTTGAAGGATCGATTGCGGCTTGCTGATAAAAAACTCGAACGCAGCAGATACTTATTTTCGAAGAATTTAGCTTCGAGGAAAAATATGGAGAACGAGCAAGATAATGTTCTCAACTTGAAGGGCCAAATTAAAGCCGCTGAGGCGCGTATAAGGGTGGCTGAATTAGAAAGTAAAGAAATACTATCGAGGCAGGCAGAGCTTGCAGTTTTCGATCAAGACATAAAGATTGCTTCCATCACGCTAGAGCGCTTAAAAGCAAAAAAAAGGGAATTAGAGGTAGATCTTTCTGAAAGGCAAATTCATAGCCCAACCGATGGTATAGTTGATAAAATTTTCAAAAACCCTGGCGAATATGTCGAGGATGCCGATGAGCTTATAATTGTGCACGACCCAGAAAATGTCTGGGTTGAGGCCAATATTGTAGAGGACCAAATCAGACACTTAGAGATAGGACAACCAGTAAAACTGCACCTCAATGCATATCCATTTGAGATGTTTCTAGGGGAGGTTATTGGTATAGGGCAGGTCACTCTAAACGACTTGCAAGAGACGCAAAGCGGCTCAATATCGAATAAGGCTAGGAAAATTGAACAGAGAATACCGGTGAAAATCAAGATATTAGATAAGCCAAAAATTACCGCGCCAGGAATGTTGGTTGAAGTAAATATACAAATTCGAGATCGGACCTTATTCAAGTGAATCTGGCGCGCTTCGATTGGCGAATAATCCTTGCACTTGCAACGTCGTCGATGTTGATGCAACAGGCATTTTCTTATGTTTGCCAAATAGCGATCCCATTTCTTGCAGACCGTTTAGCAGAGGATTTTGGAATTTCGAGAGCCTGGCTAGGGCTGTACTTATTTATTCAAAACGTCACATCAATAGCCGCTGCAATGGGTTGTGGAGCCATTATAATCCGTATGGGGGCGCTACGGATTAGTCAGTGGTGTTTGTTTTTCATGGGGGGTAGTTTATTTGTATGCGCATTGGGTATCCTGTGGCTTTATCCAGTTGCTGCAATTTTGCTGGGCGCAGCGTCTGTTTCTACTCCGGCAAGTTCACATATACTCGCTAAATATAGTCCAAAACACCTCGCCCCAATTATTTTCTCTATCAAGCAGACAGGTGTCCCCGTTGGAAGTCTTATCGCCGGGGTATTGGTTCCAGCGCTGCTTGGCGCTGGAATTTATATAGGAACTTTTGATCTCTCCATTCAGTTAGACGCCTACGGCACATGTTTTATTATCGGCATTATAGTTTACATTGTCGCGCTTTCATTACAGCCTCTAAGGGAGCATTTTGACAGCGATCGAAAACCAGATGTTAAATTTTCTTTCTCTGGTGCATTTCAAACTATGAAAATAGTGATTTCTCAACCTGAATTAAGAGATTTGGCTCTCTGTGCCTTTTCTTTAGGTGGGTTGCAATCCGTTTTTGCAGGGTTTTTCATTTTATTTATGATCGACGGGTTGAATTACAGCGAGTTGGAGGCTGGGTCCGCCTTTGCAATAGCAAGCTTAACCGCCATAGGCGCCCGAATTCTATGGGGTTGGCTGGGAAGCACTTATCTGTCGGCGAGGACCGTTATGTTTGGCATAAGTTTTTTTGCTGCTGTCGGTGGTGTCTTAGTTGGGATCTTTGACACGAGTTGGAGTTACAATGCGATATTGCTAGTTGCGATACTGTACAACGTGACATCATTGAGCTGGCATGGGATTCTTCTTGCAGAAACAGCAAGACTTTCTCCTGAAGGAAACGTAGGTGGGATTACAGGCGGTGTTTTGGCTTTTACATCGATAGCTATGATGGTTTATCCAGCCATTTATGGCACGCTTTTAGCTCTAACTGACTCATATGGATTAGGTTTTACGTTTGCTGCGGTCCCCGCAATGTTTTGTGCCTTTGTATTTTTTTATCCAGCACTAAAGGGGTCGTGGGTTGCAAGATTTTTACTTGGCGTTTTATGGCTAATTAAACCGCGTCAAATATGTATTATATTGCTCGGCTGGGTTATATCTGCATCACTGATTGGACTGTTCATATATAGAAATTTAATCTAATACAAATGATTAGTTGAATGATGTCGCTACAGGGGGCGTCGAGGTAAAAGTTACAGGCAAAAATGAATAGAAAAAACAATAAAATTTTAACACTAGAGTAAGAAGGGGCAGTTAGATGTCTGATGTACTTTTAGTCACAGGAGGCAGTAGAGGAATCGGAGCGGCCACTGCAATTTGTGCAGCAAAAAAAGGTTGGGATGTTGCAATTAACTATGCTCGCGACGCAGAGGCTGCAAAAAAGGTGTCTAACCAAGTGAACGTTTTTGGGAGACGATCACTTACCATCAAGGGAGATATGACATCTGAAGATGATATTCTTAACATGTTTGAACAGGTTGAAAATGAGTTAGGCCATATTAAGGGGCTAGTAAATAGTGCGGGTACCACGGGCAAGACAGCTAGAGTAGAGAACATGACCGCGTTGGCAATCAGGCAGATATTAGAGTTAAACGTGGTTGGTTTAATGTTGTGTTGTAGAGAAGCTGTAAAACGAATGTCCACAATTAATGGAGGTGCAGGCGGCTATATTGTCAACGTGGGCTCAGCAGCCTCAAGACTAGGTGGTCCAAATGAATTCGTTCATTATGCGGCGTCGAAGGGGGCGGTAGATTCTTTCACCTTAGGATTCGCGAGAGAGGTTGCTAAAGAAGGTGTCATTGTCAATGCAGTGTCACCAGGAATGATAGACACCGAAATTCACGCATCAGCAGGGCTCCCTAATCGGGCAGTTGAGGCAGCTCCAGGCATCCCTATGCGACGTGTTGGGAGACCTGAGGAGGTGGCTGAAGCGATAGTTTGGTTGCTTAGTCCAGGCGCGAGTTACTGCGCTGGCGCTATTCTACCGGTTACAGGGGGGCGATAAGAACACAGGCATGAAAATAGGAGAAGATCCTTGGGCAGGATATAATAGTTTAGTTTCTTCAGGCACTTTGGCCCGGGATACAGCGCAGGAACTTGCCGTTGATAAACTTCAAATACTTCACCGCAAGTTAGCAGGCTATAATTTAGAAAAGCCACTTTTTAGCTGGAGGTCTCTCTTTTCGTTTCGATCAAAAAACAAAGAAGCATATCCCAAAGGACTATATATTTTTGGGTCTGTTGGACGAGGTAAATCGATGCTGATGGATCTATTTTTTGATGGGGTTAATGTAAAAAGAAAGCGAAGAATACACTTTCATAAGTTCATGCAAGAGGCTCATGAAGCAATTCATAGTTGGCGAAATAAAAATAAAAACGGTAAAGGCGGCGAGCCAATTGGTCCTACGGCAAAACTTTTAGCGGAAAAAAATGCATTGCTTTGTTTCGATGAGTTCGAGGTGAGGGATATAGCAGATGCCATGATCGTAGCAAGGCTTTTCACAGCAATGATGGAGTTGGGGGTTGTTGTTGTGGCCACGTCAAATAGGCATCCGAATGATTTGTACAAAGATGGTTTGCAACGGGACAGATTTACACCATTCATAGATCTCATTAAAGATCGTATGGAAGTTATGCAACTGACCGATGGGCTTGATTATCGCTTGGATAGGCTAAAGGAAATGGAAGCTTACATCTATCCATGTAATCCCAACTCAAATAAAACCCTGGATAAAATTTTTTCTGAGTTAACCGACGGCCATTCGAGTTCAAGTGAGAGTTTTGAATTCAAAGGTAGAGAAATTTTTATTCCAAAAGCATGCGATGGGGTAGCTATGTTCAGTTTTGATGATCTTTGCAGAAAACCTCTCGCCGCTGCCGATTTTCTTGCGATTGCGGACCGCTACAGATCGATCATAATATCTGATGTTCCTGTGTTGGAGGATAGTCAAAGAGATATAGCTCGCAGATTTATGGTGCTGGTCGATGCCTTATATGATGCGAAAAGGCATGTGGTCTTTTCAGCAGCCGCTCAACCGACGGAGCTTTATTCTGGTCACGACTGGAGTTTCGAATTTGATAGAACAGTCTCAAGGCTGATGGAAATGCAATCTATAGAATATATTAAAGAAGCACGAGATAAAGATAAGTGACCGAAGCTGAGATTCTATTGTCTTGTAGAGAGAGTTTAAACGCGCTAAACCCAACATGTGAACTCTGATAAATAAGAATTTAATAAACCACTGGAGAATCTATCAATGTCTAGAGACAAAATCGCATTAGTTGGTGCTGGTAATATTGGCGGTACATTAGCACTGTTGGCTGGGCTAAAAGAGTTGGGCGATGTTGTTCTGTTCGATATTGTTGACGGAATTCCTCAGGGTAAAGCATTGGATATAGCAGAAGCTTCGCCGGTTGAAGGCTTTGACGCCAGTGTAACTGGTTCTAATGATTATTCAGAAATATCAGGTGCCGACGTTGTAATTGTCACTGCTGGGATTGCCAGAAAACCCGGAATGAGTAGGGATGATCTAATAGGAACTAATACTAAAGTGATGCATTCGGTGGGAAAAGGTATAAAGGAAAATTGTCCTAACGCCTTTGTTATTTGTATAACAAACCCACTTGACGTGATGGTAGGCATCCTTCAAAAAGCCTGTGGTGCTCCAACTAACAAAGTCGTTGGGATGGCAGGCGTATTGGATAGTGCTCGGTTCCGTTACTTTCTGGCAGAAGAATTTCAAGTTTCAGTTGAAGACGTTACCGCATTTGTTCTCGGTGGGCATGGGGATACAATGGTGCCGCTCGAGAGATACTCAACCGTAGCAGGTATTCCGGTGCCAGATCTAATAAAAATGGGATGGAGTACCGAGGAAAAACTGGCTGAGATAGTACAGCGCACACGAGATGGCGGCGCAGAAATTGTTAAGTTGCTTAAAACTGGATCAGCATTTTACGCGCCAGCTTCCGCCGCAATAGAGATGGCTGAGGCTTATTTACGTGACAAGAAAAGGGTTTTACCCTGCGCGGCGTATTGCGATGGTCAATACGGTCTCGATGGTCTTTATGTCGGCGTGCCAGTGGTTTTGGGAAGTAATGGTGTAGAAAGAATCGTAGAAATAGAAATGAATGGGCCCGAACGTGCCATGTTCGATCATTCCGTGCAGGCTGTTACAGAATTGAATGAGGCAGCCTCCAAATTGGAGGGTTAAGTATCCTTACGTTAAGCTAATGACGCTAGCATGATGATAGGCATCCGTTGTCATGTTGGAAATAGACTGTTGACTATGGGTTAAATTAAGCGTTAAACGGACCTTATGAGCCGGTAATCCTGAAAGGGGCGGGATTCCAACCGCGGTGTACCCCAAAACATTGTGAACCTGAATGAACATTCACGAGTATCAAGCCAAGAGTTTGCTGAGAGATTTTGGTATACCTGTTCCAAACGGGGTCGTGATTAATTCAATGTCTGATTTAATAGGATTGGAAAAAAAATTATCTGGATCAAAATTTGTTGTTAAATCTCAAATCCATGCAGGTGGACGAGGGGCAGGTTTCTTCAAGGATGAAGAGACTGGTGGCGGTGGTGTCACACTAGCGAACAATATTGAAGATGTTGAAGGAAATGTCAAAAGAATGCTGAATAAGACGCTTGTGACGAAGCAAACCGGCATTCAGGGGAAAGAGGTAGCAAAGGTTTATATTGAAGAAGCTTGTGAGATAGATAACGAATTTTATTTATCCATGCTTGTAGACAGGAAGCTCGGCGGCGTGACAATAATTTGTTCTACCGAAGGCGGTATGGAAATTGAAGAAGTTGCGGAGAATACACCAGAAAAAATTATTCATGTAAATGTGGATAGTTACATTGGACTGAAAAGTTTCCACGTGCAAAAAATTTCAAAAGAGTTGGGTCTCTCTAGAACTCAGCAAAAAGATTTGTCAAATTTACTGCAGTCTTTGTTTCGGGCTTTTTTAAAGCTGGATGCGGCCATGATCGAAATAAATCCGTTAGTCATAACAAAGACAGATGACTTACTAGCTATCGACGCGAAGATGAGCTTTGATGATAATGCTCTCTTCCGGCAGCCAGAGGTGGAACAACTGCGTGATGAAAGTGAGGAGGAGCCCACAGAAATAGAGGCGGCCCAACTGGAGTTAAATTATATAAAATTGGATGGTAATATAGGGTGTCTTGTAAATGGTGCAGGGTTAGCGATGGCAACTATGGACATTATTAAATTGCATGGGGGAGACCCTGCAAATTTTTTGGATGTAGGTGGAAGTGCCACAAAAGAAAGAGTAGCAGCCGCATTTAAAATTATTATGTCTGACGAGAACGTAAGCGGCATTTTGGTAAACATTTTTGGTGGGATCATGCGATGTGACATAATAGCCGAAGGTGTTGTTTCAGCGGCTCAGGAAATAGACCTGCAAGTTCCCTTAGTAGTGCGCTTGGAAGGTACAAATGTTGAAAAAGGGAAAAGCATTTTAGCTGAGAGTGGCCTTTCAATATTGTCAGCAGATAATCTATCAACCGCAGCGCAAAAAATTGTAGACGTTGTTGGGGACTCGAGCTAATGGCCGTTCTGGTCGACCAGAACACGAAGGTTATTTGTCAGGGGTTTACTGGCAAACAGGGAACATTCCATTCTGAACAAGCAATCAACTATGGTACTAAAATGGTGGGAGGCGTCACGCCAGGTAGAGGAGGAGAAACTCATCTATCTTTGCCTGTTTTCGATACAGTTGCTGAGGCCGTGTCGGTAACAGAACCAGATGCATCGGTCATCTATGTCCCTCCCAAATTTGCTGCCGACTCAATACTAGAAGCAATTGAGTCAGAAATATCCGTAGTGATTTGTATCACAGAGGGCATCCCGGTTTTGGACATGGTCAGGGTCAAAAGAGCATTAGTTGGTTCCAAAACGAGGCTTATTGGACCTAACTGTCCTGGTGTAATAACGCCAGGAGCGTGTAAAATTGGTATTATGCCAGGACACATACATAAGGCTGGAAGCGTTGGAATAGTTTCACGATCGGGAACGCTGACCTATGAAGCTGTTGCACAGACAACAGCTGTTGGTTTAGGCCAATCGACATGCATAGGCATAGGTGGGGATCCAGTCAACGGTACTAACTTTATTGAATGTCTCGAAATGTTTTTAGCCGATCCTCAAACCGAATCTATTGTGATGATCGGGGAAATTGGTGGGGCGGCTGAGGAGGAAGCTGCCGAGTTTGTAAAAAGCTCAAAAACCTCGAAGCCAATTGTCGGTTTTATAGCCGGAATGACAGCGCCCCCTGGAAGACGTATGGGACACGCCGGTGCGATAATAGCTGGGGGAAAAGGTGGCGCTAAAGAAAAAATGCAAGCGCTCGCCGAGGCTGGCATCCACGTTGCCGAATCGCCCGCGAATATTGGGCAGAAAATGACCGAGATTTTGAGGGCTTAAAACTTTTATAAATTTATTCTTTTAATTCCGCCCTGGGATGGAATTTTTGGTGCACTTCTTTTAGATAGTTCGTGTCGATTGCGGTGTATCTTTGAGTTGTAGAAAGCGAAGCATGGCCAAGGAGTTCTTGGATCGATCGCAAATCCCCACCATTCACCAGCAGATGCGTTCCAAAAGAGTGGCGGAGTGAGTGAGGCGTTGCAGTAGTGGGCAGCCCTAAACTTCCTCTAATCAATCTCATAGACCTCTGTACAACACCGGGATTTAGGCGGTTGCCCCTTGCACCAAAAAAAGCAGGCCCATCTTTTGAGATCGTGAAGGGACACAGCGATATGTATTCCGCTACACTATCTCTAATGATTGGCATTATGGGAATTAATCGCTGCTTGTTTCCTTTACCGTTTACAATAATGGCATCTGATAAGGGAATATCGGAACCGTCTAGCGCAATTATTTCTCCGATCCGCAATCCACAGCCGTACATTAGGGCGAAAATAGCTTTGTCGCGAGACTTGACCCAAGGCTGCAGAGTTGTGCTGGAGGGTTTTTCAAGAATTGATAAAGCCTCATCTTTGTCTAGAGCCTTCGGAATAGCTTGAGGAATTTTTGGTGATGTTAAGAGATTTATGGCCTCATTTTTTAGGTGGCCAAATTTATTAAGAAAGTAGAAAAAACTGCGAATACTCGAGACATTTCTTGCCATTGAAGTGTTTGAGAGACCAGACCTTTTTCTGTCTGCTAAAAACGATCGTAAGTCTGCAATGGTCAGCTGTTGTAAGCTCATCATGCTAATGTTTGAGCCTATGTGTTTCGAAAAGAAACAGAAAAAGGCCCCTACATCTTTGAGATAAGCCATTCGGGTGTTTTCTGATAATTTTCTCTCATTAAATAGCCAATCTTGCCAGCTTTTAAAAACGAGAAGTACTTGCTGATCTAAAACCAAGCTACTGACAGGTTGAAAATGCTTTGCCATTTGAAGTCATTTCCAGTTAGTTTTTAAAAATGTTGAGACGTCAGACTTTATTTTTTAACAAATTTTATTTTTTCAGAATAGACTGGCCTGTTTTTTCCCAATCTGAAATAAATGCTTCCAGACCCTTATCGGTTAGTGGGTGCTTGTACAATGCCTTGATTACCGCTGCTGGAACAGTGGCTATATCCGCTCCCATCCTAGCCGCTTGGAGAACGTGAAGCGGTCCCCTAACAGAAGCAACTAAAACCTCCGTTTTAAAATCGTAGTTCGAGTAAATCTCTATAATGTCCGAAATTAATTCCATGCCAACCCCGCCTATATCATCTAACCGGCCAGCGAAGGGCGAGATGAATGTTGCTCCAGCCTTCGCAGCAAGCAGCGCTTGAGTGGCGGAAAAACACAGTGTCACGTTCACAGATGTTCCTTCGTCTGCTAGTGTTTTGCATGCCTTTAGCCCATCAAAAGTGAGTGGAACTTTCACAGCAACATTTTTTGCAATTTCGCTTAGAAGCCTGCCTTCTGCTAACATTGTGCTATAATCTGTTGCGGTAACCTCGGCACTTACCGGGCCATCAACTAGTCCCGTTATTTCTTTAATAACTTCGATCATGTTTCTCCCTGAAGCTGCAATTAGAGATGGGTTAGTTGTAATTCCGTCAACTAGACCAGTTGATGCCAGCTCTGTAATTTCATCTACATTCGCGGTATCAAGGAAAAATTTCATGGTTACCTCTATTTTCAATAGTTTATTAACGTTTTGATATTACCAAAATGGTTGATTGATGGCTAGCTTATTGGAAAAATCATAAGATCGAAGAGTTCTCTCTTGTGATCTAAAAAAAGCAATAGTAACTAGTAGTTGAATATAATTGCCCTTTGCGTCACCGATTGGCAGAGAATATGGGAAAACAGGCGATCATCTCAGATCGGATTACAGCAGAGGGGCGTGTGAGCGTACTAATAGCAAGACCTGTGACCAAACCATACGATTATTTGTCAAATGGCATGGATCTCAAAATTGGTGATATAGTTCAAGTTCCATTCGTTAACAAGATGTGCCTCGGAGTCGTAGTTCCTAGCTCTGAATCGGATGTAGCAAACCAAAAATTAAAGCTTGTCTCGGATAAATACGGGGAACATAGAATATCTGTTGCGATGCTGGATTTTATTTCGCGTGCTGCGAGCTACAATATGATCCCGCTTGGTGCTGTTTTGAAAATGGTTTTAAACGTGCCTGAGATTTTTAATTTTTCTGACAAGATTGAGCTGTTAGGTCAATCCGGAACTAGCTGTTTGAAAAACTTCAAGATTACACCTCAACGAAAGCTTGTCTTGGACGCGATAGTGAAAAACGGCCCCCAAACATCGGCGCAAATTAGGAATAATACAGGAGTGGGAAGTGGGGTGATTAGCGGTTTGCTTACTTGTGGTGTCATTCAAAAACAGTTTGTTGAGGATAATTTCACTC
Source organism: Rhodospirillaceae bacterium (assembly GCA_002690995.1). Taxonomy (GTDB): domain Bacteria; phylum Pseudomonadota; class Alphaproteobacteria; order Thalassobaculales; family Thalassobaculaceae. The sequence continues at coordinate 10,445 of NZGS01000047.1, read as the reverse complement.
CTCAGTCACTTGAAGCTTTGGATAAAAATTCGGTTGAGTTAAACAATGAACAAACAACGGCAGTAGAATGTCTTCGTAACGTTGTGCGACAGAACGAATTCTCTGTTTCACTTATTGACGGCGTTACGGGCTCTGGCAAAACTGAGGTTTATTTTGAAGTAATAGCAGAGGTTTTAAAAAAAGGGTTTCAAGTCCTCATTTTAGTTCCCGAAATAGCTCTAGCTCGACCGTTTATTGAAAGATTTTCCCGGCGGTTTGGTGCTGCTCCGGTCGAGTGGCATTCGGAGTTGCCGGCAAAAAAAAGACGACGAATATGGCGGGCTATTTTGGAAGGTAACGTAAACGTTCTCGTTGGTGCCCGCTCTGCACTGTTTTTGCCTTTTCCCAACCTAGGTCTTTTGGTGGTGGATGAGGAGCATGAGCCTGCCTTTAAGCAGATGGAAGGCTCAAGGTATCATGCGCGGGATATGTCGATTTTGCGAGCTAAATGCAGTGACATCCCGATTATATTGGCTTCGGCGACACCATCCCTTGAAACCTTGCATAACTCGGAAACAGGCCGATTTAGAAAAGTATCGTTATCCCAACGATATGGTGATGCAACTTTGCCCAAAGTAGAATTGATAGATATTAGAAGTAGCGAGAACCGGAATGGTTCATGGATATCACCTATGCTTCAAAAGGCAATCCAAGCAACACTCGAACGCGACGAACAGGTTTTACTTTTTCTAAACAGACGAGGATACGCACCCTTAAATATTTGTAAGGTTTGCGGATACAGAAATGAATGTCCAAGCTGCTCGGCTTGGTTAGTGGAACATAGGTCAAAATCCCGTCTGCAATGTCACCACTGCGGGTACAATGTAAAAGTACCGACTCATTGTCCTGAATGCGGCGCTGAGGAGTCTTTGGTGGCCGCAGGGCCGGGCGTTGAAAGAATAGAGGAAGAAGTTAGCCAATTATTTCCAAATGCGCGGACGGGAATTGCTTCCAGCGATACCCTCTCTAATGGGCCAGCATTAACTAACTTTCTGCAATTGGTTAAACAACGCGAGATAGAAATTATCATAGGGACTCAGGTGATAGCAAAAGGCCACCACTTTCCTTTAATCACTTGTGTTGGTGTGCTAGATGCAGACCTGGGGTTGGCAGGCGGTGATTTGCGCGCAGCAGAAAAGACGTATCAAATGCTACATCAAGTAGCAGGAAGAGCAGGAAGGGAAGAAAGGGCGGGCAAGGTGTGGTTGCAAACAAGACAGCCAGATAATCCGTTGATGCAAGCACTCTCAAACTGGGATAGGGAAAGTTTTTTAAAGCTAGAGAAACAGGCTAGAAGTGAAGCGAATTTGCCGCCGTTTGGACGTCTGGTCTCTTTGATTGTTAGTTCAAAAAACGAGACAGAAGCAGACCAGATTGCGAGGCTTTTAGCTGCATCTGCTCCTTCCACGCCGCGAGCACAAATTTTAGGCCCTGCGCCTTCCGCGCTTGCGTTCTTGAGAGGCAGACATCGTCGGAGGTTGCTAATAAAAGCTGACAAGAAACTCAATGTTCAAAAAATGATATCGGATTGGCTGGGCGGTTTAAAAATACGTGGCTCAGCAAAAGTAGAAATAGACATTGATCCTCAAAGTTTCACTTAAATGGCCATTTAACGTCATCAAACGGCTAAAAACATGGTAAAAAAAAGTATTAAGAAAAGTGTTAAATAACAACACGTCTGGGGTTGCTAGTTTTCTGCGTCAGCAACCGCTTGCGTGCATGTGATCTGTGTGCTAGGAAACGCCAGTTTGAGTCTGTAAAATATTTTAATCACACTGGATTAAGTGTCTAGGAAGGGACATCTCGAAGTGGTTGCCAATTCACAAAGTTTAGCGGGGAGGTATGCGTCGGCTCTTTATGAACTAGCCGATAAAGATCGTGTTCTCGACGCTGTTGCGGAAGATCTGGTAAAATTTCGTCAGCTAATGGTAGAAAGCGAAGACTTAAACCGCCTTATTCGATCTCCAGTTATTAGCAGGTCAGACCAAAATAATGGCCTTATGACAATACTCGAAAACGCCAAAGCCAAGCCGTTGACGAAAAAGTTCATTGGTGCGGTCGTAATGAACCGACGGATCTTTGTTGTTGCGGATATAATCGACGTGTTTATGTCTGAATTAGCAGAACGCAGAGGCGAGATAAAAGCAACAGTGGCTTCGGCAGTTGAGCTTAGTGCCAAGCAATTAAAGGATTTGACAGGTTCGTTAAATAAGGCTCTCGGCCAAAAAGTGTCCGTTGATCTTACAGTCGACACGTCGCTAATTGGTGGTCTGGTTGTGAGGGTTGGATCACGCATGATAGATAGTTCGATTCGTTCTAAGTTACAAAGATTACAAATTGCCATGAGGGGTATGAACTGATGGATATCAGAGCAGCAGAAATTTCATCAATTTTAAAAGATCAGATTGAAAATTTTGGAACAGAGGCGGAGGTTGCTGAAGTCGGACAAGTTCTGTCTGTCGGCGATGGGATCGCGAGAGTTTATGGTCTAGATGACGTTCAAGCTGGTGAGATGCTGGAGTTTCCAAATGGCGTGCAAGGCATGGCCCTCAACCTTGAGACGGATAATGTTGGTATCGTCATATTCGGTGACGATAGGGAAATCAAAGAAGGCGATACAGTAAAACGTACGGGAAGCATCGTTGATGTTCCTGTTGGTAAGGAATTGTTAGGCCGGGTTGTAGATCCTCTTGGAAATCCGATAGATGGGAAGGGGCCGATAGAAGCAAAGCAAAGGGGTCGTGTGGAGGTTAAAGCCCCAGGGATCATGCCTCGTAAGGGTGTACACGAGCCAATGCAAACTGGCCTGAAAGCGATTGATAGTTTGATCCCCGTAGGACGAGGTCAACGTGAGCTTATCATTGGCGACAGGCAAACTGGAAAAACTGCTATTGCGATAGATGCTTTTATTAACCAAAAATCAGTTAATGATGCCGCTGGCGACGATGACTCTAAAAAGCTGTTTTGCATCTATGTAGCAGTTGGGCAAAAGCGGTCTACCGTTGCACAAATAGTTAAAACTTTAGAAGACTACGGAGCGATGGAATACTCCATAGTGATCGCATCAACTGCTTCTGAACCTGCACCAATGCAGTTTTTAGCTCCCTACGCGGGTTGCACTATGGGAGAGTATTTCAGAGATAACGGCATGCATGCTCTTATAGTTTATGATGACTTATCAAAACAAGCAGTCGCATATAGGCAAATGTCTCTGCTTCTTAGACGGCCGCCAGGACGGGAAGCATACCCTGGTGACGTATTTTACATTCATTCGCGATTGTTAGAACGAGCAGCCAAAATGAATGATGAGAATGGCGCTGGTTCACTTACTGCGTTGCCGGTGATTGAAACACAGGCGGGGGATGTTTCGGCGTACATTCCGACCAATGTTATTTCCATAACTGATGGGCAAATTTTCCTTGAAACAGAGCTTTTTTATAGAGGAATAAGGCCTGCGGTGAATGTTGGACTATCAGTGAGCCGAGTTGGTTCAGCGGCGCAGATCAAAGCTATGAAACAAGTAGCGGGTAGGATCAAATTAGAGCTAGCCCAGTACCGCGAGATGGCGGCCTTTGCTCAATTCGCCTCCGATCTAGACCCGGTTACACAGAGATTGCTAGCTAGGGGTGTTCGGTTGACTGAGCTATTAAAGCAGGGGCAATACGCGCCGCTAACTGTAGAAGAGCAAGTGGTATCAATTTTTGCTGGAGTTCGTGGATACCTCGACGAGATTGCAGTAAACGATGTTACTAGATTTGAACAAGGGCTCTTATCTGAGGTTCGTGCTAGTGGTGCTTCTATTTTGGCATCCATAAGAGATGAGCAAGAACTTAGTGACGACACTGACAAAGCTTTAACGGAGTTTGTAGACGCTTACGCCAAGAAGTTTGCATAAATCGAACGGGCTGAGCTTATACTGGGAAGTAATGCAGTATGCCAAATCTTAAGGATCTAAAAGTTAGAATTAATAGCGTTCAGTCGACGCAGAAAATAACCTCTGCAATGAAAATGGTAGCGGCAGCCAAACTCCGTCGTGCTCAAGAGCAAGCAGAGGAAGCCAGACCATATTCGCAGCGAATGGACCGCATGATTGCGGCTTTGGCGGGGAAAATGACTAATGTTGGTGGGCCAGCATTGTTGGCTGGAACCGGCTCGGAAGTGAAGTTTTTGCTCGTGGTCATGACTGCAGATAGAGGTCTTTGTGGAGGTTTTAACTCAAGTATTGTAAGAGCAACGCGCAAACGCATAGCGGAACTCCAAGAAAATGGAAAGTCAGTAAAGCTTCTATGTGTTGGAAAGAAAGGTGCAGATCAGTTGCGGCGAGATGCCAGCGATTTAATAACTGATGCCTTGGAAGGCGTCGCAAAAGGCGCAATCGAGTTTGCTGCGGCGTCCGATATTGGGGCAAGATTAATCCAGATGTTTGAGGCGGGCGAATTCGATGTTTGCTCACTCATTTATAATAAATTCCAATCTGCCATGACACAGATTGTTACTGAACAGCAGATTATTCCTGCAAGTGTTCCAGAAGAGGCGGATGCTACTCCATCATTAGGAGCTTATGAATACGAACCTGATGAGGAACAGATTCTAGCAGAATTGTTACCAAGGAATGTATCTACACAAGTATTCTCAGCCTTATTAGAAAATACAGCGAGTGAACATGGGGCGAGAATGACGGCTATGGACAGTGCTACTCGCAATGCGGGTGATATGATAGACAAGCTAACTTTGACATACAACAGAACAAGACAAGCCTTCATTACTAAGGAACTTATAGAGATAATATCTGGTGCTGAGGCTTTATGACCAAAAGTTTTGGGCGGTCTTTGTTACCTTTAATATAGATGGGAGTAATCAATGAGTACTAATGCAACCGGTAAAATTACACAGGTTATTGGTGCAGTCGTGGACGTTCAGTTTGAAGGTGATCTGCCACCAATTTTAAACGCTCTGCATACTCAAAATGGTGATACGCGGCTTGTTCTTGAGGTGGCGCAGCACTTAGGCGAAAATATGGTTCGAACTATTGCTATGGATAGTACCGAAGGACTCGTTAGGGGAAGCGAAGTTATTGATACAGGTGACGCGATAAAGGTTCCGGTAGGACCAGAGACACTCGGTAGATTAATAAACGTGATCGGTGAGACAATTGATGAGGGTAAACCTATAAAATCCAAAATGGCATATCCGATACATAGGCCTGCTCCCGCTTATGTTGATCAGTCCACAGAGGCGGAGATTTTGGTGACAGGTATTAAAGTGGTAGATCTTCTTGCTCCTTATGCCAAGGGTGGAAAAATCGGGCTCTTCGGTGGTGCTGGTGTTGGAAAGACCGTTATCATAATGGAATTAATTAATAACATCGCAAAAGCACATGGCGGATACTCCGTTTTCGCAGGTGTGGGAGAGCGCACTAGAGAAGGTAATGACCTGTATCATGAAATGGTGGAGTCTGGTGTTATTAAAGAGAACGGAGAAGAGGGCTCAAAAGCTGCACTAGTTTATGGGCAAATGAATGAGCCTCCTGGAGCGAGAGCGCGAGTTGCTCTAACGGGTTTAACACTAGCTGAATACTTCCGAGATGAAGAAGGTCAGGACGTTCTGTTCTTCGTTGATAATATCTTTAGATTTACCCAGGCAGGCTCTGAGGTCTCGACATTGCTAGGACGAATTCCGTCGGCGGTCGGTTATCAGCCGACCTTAGCTACCGATATGGGTACGCTTCAAGAAAGAATAACATCTACGAACAAAGGTTCCATTACCTCGGTGCAAGCCATTTACGTGCCGGCCGATGATTTGACCGACCCAGCGCCAGCTACCTCGTTTTCGCACCTTGATGCCACAACCGTTCTTAGCCGGCAGATAGCAGAACTAGGAATTTATCCAGCGGTTGACCCCCTGGACTCCACTTCTAGAATGCTAGACCCTCGTATTTTAGGTGAAGAACACTACTCTGTTGCAAGGCAGGTGCAGGAAGTTCTTCAAACCTACAAGTCGTTACAGGACATTATAGCTATTCTAGGTATGGATGAGCTGTCAGAAGAAGATAGGTTGGTCGTGGATAGAGCTAGAAAAATTCAGAGGTTTTTGTCGCAACCATTCTTTGTAGCAGAGATTTTTACCGGAACTCCCGGCGTTCTAGTTCCATTGGAAGAAACCATTAGAGGATTTAAGGAAATTGTGGAAGGAAAGCATGACGACCTCCCGGAAGCTGCTTTCTACATGGTTGGAACGATAGATGAAGCTATTGAAAAGGCCAAGCAGATGGAGCAGGAAGCGGCTTAGAGATAGGAAAGTAAACTAGGATTATTGATGATGGCTGACACTACACTTTTTGAACTAGTTTCACCTGAAAAATTGGTTATGTCTAAGAGCGTCTCAATGGTTGTTGTGCCGGGAGCAGAGGGATTTTTCGGCGTTCTGCCTCGGCATACTTCCATGCTCTCAACGTTGGCCCCCGGAGTTATTGACGTGTACGAGGGTGACAAGATAACCGACAGTCTTTTCGTCGTGAATGGCTTTGCTGAAGTAACTGAGGAGCGTTGCACCGTGTTAGCTGAAGAGGTTATTCTTGTAGATGACATTGATACGGACAAATACGAAAAGCAGATAGAGGCCTTGAAAGATCAAGCATCTCGTTCAGAGGGTGACTCAGCAGAAAAAATTAGAAAAAACATAGAAGAGCAAGAGCACATCCTAGCAGCAATGATTAAGGCAAAGAATACTTGATCATTTGCACCAACGAAATAAATCAAAGGCACGACTCCGAGAAAGCCGTCGTTAGGGTCTTCTTACCAGAGGATCCGATCCGCAGCTAGTTTTGACAATCCGTTCAAACAGGCGCTATGCTGGTTGTTTCTAAATATTAGCAAACCGCCAAACTTTGTTGATCTTATGATAGAACAATCAAAAAAAATACTCGTAACGGGTGGAGCGTCGGGGATCGGCGCAGCTATTTGCCGGCGAATGTCTGACAGGGACTCTCATTTTCTTGTGCATACTCGGGCTAATAAGGCAGGATTAGAAAAAACGATACGGGATATAGAAAGAAACGGGGGCAGAGGCAATGCAGAATTTGCTGACCTTGCAGTTAAGGGGGAAGCACGTCTCTTGATTCAGCGGGCAATCGATGTTTTAGGTGGGTTGGATGTCCTTGTTGCTAACGCGGGTTATGCCTTAAAGACCCCAATCACAGAAATTTCGGATGAAGATTTTGAAACGGCACACGTCACAATTGCTAGGAGCTTCTTTGAGTTGGCTACTGCCGCAGTACCGCACTTGGAAAAATCTAATTGTGGACGTATTGTCGGCATAAGTGCTTTTGGTCCCCACGTATGGAGAACAAAAGTAACCCCGTTTGCTGCTACTGCTGCTGCTAAAGCTTCTATGGAAATTACAGCCAAAGCACTTGCGCTTCAACTTGCGCCTAGCGGGATTACAGTTAATTTAATCGCGCCAGGTTTTGTTAGAAAGGATCAAAAAGCGCATGTTGCTATAAGCCCGGAAATACTAAACAAGCTGGTAGCTGAGGTGCCTATGGGTCGCGTTGCAGAACCAGAAGAAATAGCAAGCGCTGTAGCGTTCTGTGCTTCTAGCGAAGCATCCTATATCACCGGTCAGGTTATTCATGTTAATGGCGGATTAGTCTAAATTTTGGTTCAGAAAAAGTTCAATTTATAGAGGGAAAGGAAATTTGTGCCTGTAAAGACGTGGATAGGATCTGAGCTTAATCCGTTGGATGGCTTGTTTACTTTAAATGAAGCTTGCTTGAGTGAGATAGGGAACGCTGTAAATTTGATACGCGATAACCCGCTCTCCTTATTAATGCTTCGTCCAAGCAATTTTCATATGCCCAAGTGTAAAGAGCTTATAAATACTGTTTTTGATTGTTTGGAAAATGGTTTCGGATTTTGCTTGCTTGATAGGTTGCCCCTTGAGGACATGACAGACAATGAAGCAAAATCTATATACTGGATACTATCCCAAATGCTTGGTAGGCCCGTCGCTCAAAAATGGTGTGATGGTAGGATGTTATATTCCGTCACAGACTTAGGACGGCCATCTGGAAATGGTGTCCGCCCGGATGTCACTAATGAAGAACAAAGCTTCCATACGGATAACTCGTATAATATTTGCCCGCCTAACATTGTTGGCCTTCTCTGTCTTCAGCCTTCAATGAGTGGTGGTTTAAGCCGCGTGGTGAATATGAAAACAGTGCTGGAAAGAATGGAAACTAGTAACAAAACACACATCCAACGCCTGTATCGACCTTTCGTATTTGATAGGCAAAAAGAGCATTCAGAACTGGATCCAGTAACCCTCGAAAACCCTATCCTGAATTGTAATGGGGAAAGCCTACGCATCAGAGTATCACGAAATCTTATTTATCAAGGCTATGCGCTTCGGGGTGAAAGTATTGACGATGAAGGTGAAGAGGCACTTGCAGCTTTTTTCGATTTTATTAATGATCCTAAGATGTATAAAGAATTCCAATTTGAAGCGGGTCAAATTCAGTTTTTAAATAATAGGGTCATAGGCCATAAAAGGACCAGCTTTGAAGACTGGCCTAATAAAGAAAAAAAACGTCACCTATGTAGGGTGTGGCTACGAGATCATGGCAGGGTTTTTTATAACGGTTAAAATAACTTCGCAAAGAATGATAATATTTTTGGAGAGTTGAGAAATGGCAAAGCATACGGTGAATGGAATAGATATACACTACCAAATCGACGGTGATATTTCTGGTAAAGCAATAATGTTTTCTAACTCTTTAGCCTCTACTTTGAATATGTGGGATTTGCAAATCGAACATCTCTTGGCTAAGGGGTTTGGTATTATTCGTTACGATAGCAGAGGTCATGGCGAGTCAGAGGCGCCAAAGGGACCTTATTCAATAGAGATGCTTGCTGATGATGCGGCGGGACTATTAGATGTCCTTGGCATTGAGGCTGTTCATTTTTGCGGCCTTTCTAAAGGTGGGATGGTGGCTCAAATGATGGGAGTAAGACACTCTAAGAAAGTTAAGAGTTTAACAATTGCAGATAGCGCGGCATTTATGCCCGCAAAAGATACATGGGAACAACGTATTCAAGCCGTAATGAATGGCGGAATGGAGGCCGTGGTCGATGCGACAATTGAAAGATGGATTACCACCGAAGGAAGGTATCGCCTTCCTGGTCAAGTTGAATTAATTCGCCAAATGATTTTAAAGACACCGGTGCAGGGTTTCGTTGCCTGCAGTGAAGCAATCAAAGCCATGGATATGCGTATTACTAACCCAAAAATAAGCGCGCCAACTCTCGTAATTTGTGGAGAACAAGATACCGGCACTACGCCCCAGCAAGCAAAAGAGATCGCTGAAGCTGTGCCGAGTGCTAAGCTTGAGTTGATTAACAACGCAGCCCACCTAGCCAATATAGAACAGCATGAGGTGTTTAATAGCTTATTATCTACTTTCCTAGGAGACTTAGACATTTAGAAAGTTAAATTGACACGGCCTTCAGCTTTTAAAAACTTTGGGTTACGAGTATCTTTCTAGGGATTTTTCTATCGAAATTAATGGATGCCCGTCCGTTTCTATAAACTCGTTGGGATAATTCAGCTCCTTGTTCTGACGCCATCCTTTTGGAGGAACAAAAGACACCAAAAATGGGGCTATTTCCTCTATTCTTTCGGCTGCTGCGAGGCCATTCTTTGACTGAAGGGCGTTAGTAAATACTGGATCGTTATCAAATGCTTCAAGACTTATGCCGCAACCAGGGGACCTTCCCTCAAAGATGCCATAACGAATAAAATGCATCCACGGCGCCATCCCAGGGATTGACATGGATGCCTCGAGGTCTGGGTGGATAGATATGTATTCGTCTTTGTCAAAGAATGCGCTTGACCCAAAAAAATTATAGTGATGATAAACTTCTTCAACACTTCCTTGCGCCAGTATCTCACCTTGTCCAAGAAGAATGGCTTTGTTGCAAGTAGATCGAATGAGGTCCTCAGAATGTGATGCGAGCACCATGATGCTTGAGGTGCTAATGAAGCCTTCTAATCGTTCTTTTGCTTGCGCCATGAATTTGGCATCACCTACGCTAATCCATTCATCCATCAAGATAATGTCTGGCTCAACCTCGGTGGTTATCGCAAATGCTAATCGCATTAACATACCGCTTGAATACGTTCTAAGTGGCATAGATAAATAATTCCCTAGGTTTGTGAAATTACTGATTTTATCTATGCATTTTGAAATTTGGTGTTTTGTGAGGCCAAGATAAAGGCCTCGCAGAAAAATATTCTCATACCCTGAAGCCTCCAAATCAAAACCTAGTGAGATATCTAGCAGTGAGGCTATTCTGCCTTTACATCTTATCTCGCCATTCGAAGGTGGGTAAACGCCAGCTAAAACTCTT
>NZGS01000046.1 GCA_002690995.1 Rhodospirillaceae bacterium | reverse complement strand
TAATTATGGCTTGATCATATTAGTTACTGCGTGCTGCAGTATTGGTTTTGCTATGCTTTACTCGGCGGCCGGTGGTGATATTGAGCCATGGGCGCAACGCCACCTTGTAAGATATTTTGTTGGACTTTTAGGAATTATAATCCTTGGGTTAATCAACATAAGGTTGTTTTTCAAGGGAGCATATATTTTCTACGGTGTTTCACTAATGTTATTAGTGTTTGTTGAGCTGGCTGGGGAAGTCGGCATGGGCGCTCAAAGATGGATTGACTTTGGGGTTATTAGACTTCAGCCCTCCGAGCTGATGAAAATTTCGGTGGTTATTGTATTAGCACGTTACTTTCATATCCGCTCCCTCCAGGAAATTGGAAACCCACTGCATTTAGCGATCCCTGCATTTTTAATTTTCGTACCAGTTGCATTAGTCATTAAACAACCGGACTTAGGTACTGCTATAATGATAGCGTTGAGCGGTCTCGTTATATTCTTCATCGCTGGGGTACGGATGTGGAAATTTATATTGTTGTTCTTGGGGGGGATTGCTCTAGTGCCTATCATTTGGCAATTTCTTCTGGAATATCAAAAAAAGCGTATTCTAACCTTCCTCTCTCCTGAAATTGATCCGCTAGGGGCGGGTTATCATTTAATGCAGTCGAAAATTGCTTTAGGTTCAGGGGGGCTTTATGGAAAAGGATTTATCCAGGGTTCTCAGAGCCACCTAAATTTTTTGCCGGAAATACAGACAGACTTCATATTTACTATGTTGGCTGAAGAATTTGGACTTTTAGGCGGTCTCGTAGTTCTTTTGTTATTTTTTCTTATAAGTTGTTATGGACTTATACTGAGTTTTTTTATGGCAAGTAAGTTCGCCAGGTTTCTGACGATTGGGATGATAACTACATTATTCTTGTACGTTTTCATTAATATTGGGATGGTTATGGGTTTATTGCCAATTGTTGGGGTGCCGCTCCCTTTTATCTCTTACGGAGGCTCTGCCCTTTTGACCTCGATGACTGCTATTGGCTTAATTATATCCTGCCATGTCCATCGAGACGTTATTATAGGCCGTTTTTCTGATGAAGAGACTTAATGTGGTCTGTAAAGCAAGCTTCGTTGTAAAGTTATACTTCTTATACTAAATTGTGAGAAATGGGGCGCATAGCTCAGGTGGTAGAGCAGCTGACTCTTAATAAGCGGGTCCAAGTTTCGAGTCCTTGTGCGCCCACCATTTTTTGAAACTCAGTGTTTTTCAAATCGTAAGCGTGGCATCCTACTATTTTTTCAAGGTATAGCAGATATCTTCTCTATCTAGACTTTGGGGGGTGCGCCCACGTTTTCTTAGTTCATTTTTCTTAATTTTAGAATTTGGTGTTTTAGGTAGGTCATCAAAAAATTCAACATACCTTGGGACACAAAAGTATGGCATCCGGGCGGCGCAAAAATTCATTAGATCTATTAGTTTCGGAACAGGGTGATCTTCCTGTAATACTACGCATGCCAATACTTCGTCCTCGCCTCCCTGATCAGCTTCTACGGCAACTGCTGCCGCTTCCACGATTGCTGGGTGCTAAAGTAATATGGCTTCAACTTCGTAAGACGAAATATTTTCACCGCGTCTTCGAATTGTATCCTTAATACGGTCCACATACCAAACGAAACCATTGTTGTCTTTTCTTCCGGCGTCCCCCGTGTGAAACCACATGTTGCGCCAAGTCTCTACCGTTTTCTCTGGCATTCTATTATATGCCTGCATAAAGCAGAACGCTTCCTTGGGTCGTACTAAAATTTCACCTACTTCCCCTACAGGTAATTCTTCGTCATTATTTGGGTCGGCTATTATTACCTCGAAATACTCTTCCCAAACTTTCCCGGAGCAACCTGCAGTGTCAGGAGCATCAAATGGGCGACTTACAGGGATATTACATTCTGTCATCCCATAGGCTTCGAAAAATTTCGGTATCTTTAAACGTGTCCTGAGCTTATTAAGCGTTTGATCAGAAACAGGGAGTGCACATACCATTCTTAGTTGGTTCTTACCATCTGAGTCACAAGCTGGTTGTGCTAAAACGAAATCATTCATTGCTCCCAATAGATTAGTTAATGTTATCCCATATTTCTTGATATCTTCGAGCCATTTTGATGCACGAAAAGTTTTTGTCAGGACGGCGCTTGCACCAGCTATCATTGTGCCATAGGTCATCATGGCGAGGCCCTGAGCATGGAATAATGGTAGGGTGATATAATATTTATCTGATGTGGTTATCCTCATATGGGTATGCAGACATTCTCCAAAAAGAAACAAATGAGCATGTGGCATCAAAACACCTTTGGACGGCCCTGTTGTGCCGGAGGTAAACATGATCGCTGCAATATCTCGGTAAGTTATCTCTATTGAAATATTGTTAGGTTGGCCCGTCATTATCCCTTGAAAAGGCTTTAGCCCGATGCGCTTAAATCGAACCCCCTTTGCAACACCTATAACATAGATTTCCTCGAGGTTTGGTAAGTCATCTTCTATATCCACCAGCCATTCCAAATATTTGTCTTCGAAAACACCGATCCGACAATTTGTGTTTGTCAGTACATGCTTTAAAAAGTTTCCTTTAAGTGCAGTATTTATTGCAACTGGTACGGCGCCAATTCTACTAAGACCAATCCAGCACCATAGATATTCCAGGCAATTATCGAGCATAAGCGCAACGTTCTCACTAAATGCGACGTTTCGTTCGATGAATGCATTTCCAACACGATTACTAAATTCGTGGGCCTCTCTGTATGTATGCATTGGACCGTCTTCAAATTGAATAAAGGGTAGATCGCCATTTAGTTCAGACTGCTTTTGCAGCACTTTTCCAAGTACCCAGTCCTGTTTTTCAAATCGCATTGAAAATAACTTTGCCCTATTAGAATTTAATAGGCCAAATTAAACCTAATAAATTTTGCGCGGTCAAATAAATCACTTATTAAAATGGACAGTATTTTTAAAAATAAATTATGCTGATTAGACTTTTTTCATATTAAGGGTTTCCCATTCTAAATTTTTACTATCCTCTATATTTTCTAAAGGTCCGCCAAAAAACTCTTGCTCGAACCAAGTAACGAACTCAGGGTCTCTCGCCTGCCTCCATATCCTCCACGTGGGCTCTCCCATTTTAGTTTTCATTAAACCCGTCTTCAATAATGTCACTCTCATTTGCAGATGTGTGCTATCTACCAAATTTTGTCGATGTTGATCGTAGGTATCAAATAAATCCACTAGAATAGTGTTGATCCACAGTGTGATCCGCCAATATTCGTAGTCTTCTAGGTCAGTACCAGACCAGTCTTTAGAAAGAAATTTTGAGAATTCTTTATCCTTTGCAGATAAAAAATACCTTTCATAAAGTCTTGATATCAGACCATGACCAAATTGAGCACGCACGACTTTTGTTGTTTGCGATACTTCTCTTGCAAGGTAAATAACCGATGCAATGACCGCGATGCCACTTATAATTTGAACCACCCCCAAAATATTATCTAAAACCATTTCCCTACCCCTTCTTGAATTCCACTTGGGAAATTTTAGAGGAGCAAATATAATTCAGTAAAGAAGCTATTTTAGGCTGGCTACTTTAGCTTTGGAAATCAAGCTGGGATTGTGACGTGAGTCGGAAGCCAAGTAGAAGCAATGTTGCAATAAAACATGCTATTCCAGCCAGGAGAAAAACCGGTTCGTAGGTAAGAAAAATATCTCGTGTCCTTCCCACGCCATAAGCAGCGATAGCGGCGCCAATTTGATGGATAGAAAATATCCAAGCAAACGCAATAGGGCCATCAACGCTACCAAAAAATTTACTGCAAAAGCGCGCAGTTGGTGGAATAGTTGCTATAAAGTCCAACCCGAAGAAAATTGCCCAGAGAGTAAGATAGAAGACGTCAAGGCTACTAAATGGAAGATAAACGAGGGACAGTCCTCGCACGCTATAAAAGGTTGCTAGCAGTTTATAATTATCAAACTTATCGGCTAGCCACCCAGAGCCAATAGATCCCATAAAATTGAAAAGGCCGATTGTTGCAAGGTAGGATGATGCGACTAAAATCCCAATATTATTATCTGCGCAGAATGGAATAAAGTGTTGAGAAACCAATCCAGTAGATGTGAAACCACATATAGCAAAAGTTGAAGAAAGGACCCAAAACCCAGGATGTTTGGAACAATTAAATAGGACAGCAAAGCTTTTTTTGACTGGATTTTCCCCTTGTTCCGTTTTGGCTATATTGGGGTTGGTCTCAGCTCCATATGGCATCAAATCAAGATCTGATGGCCAGTTCTTCCCAAAAAAAACAAAGAGTAGTAAACATACACCAGCACCGGTTACGCCCGGGATAACACCGTATTGCCAGTCAAAGTTAGAAACGATCCATGCTATAAATGGGACAAGCATTATTTGACCGGCCGCCCATGAAGCCGCCAAAATTCCAATTACAAGACCCCGCTTTTCTGCGAACCATCGAGTTGCAACTGTAGCAGCAAATCCTAAGCCAAGTATGCCACTTGCTAGACCCAATAACGTTCCCATAGAAAAAAACAGATGCCATTTTTCGAACGCAAATGCGGTTAACCCAAGACCAAGGATGAGAGATGCACAAGAAGTAACGACGATTTTTGTCAATCCAAGCCGCAACATAAAGGCAGTACCGAATGGAGCTGCCACTGCTACAATTATAAATAAAGCTCCAATTATCGCTGAGATATCGGTTATTGACCAACCAAAAGCGTTGATAATTGGTAACATCAAGACGGCAGGTGTACTCGCCGCAGAAGAGGAAAACATAAGAAGAAAAAATGAAATAAATGCCATAAACCAAGCATAATGAATGCCTTTTTCAGCTAGAATTCTTTCTAGTTTAAGTGCGAGCATGTCGTGGTTACCATTTAGGTATGTTGAGTTGATGAATGGCTTTTTCTGCTACTTATGGAGTGATACCAACACTTCCTATTAAATTATAAAGCGTCGATTTTACGATTGAATAGTATTTCAACCTATCAGATATTTAAAACCCTAACCAATCACCAGTGAAATAAAGTTTCTTAATTGTAGATATTTCGATTTAGTGAACGTATTTTCTTGCCTAGACCATGTAAACGAAATTTTCTGGAGAGGATTGATGGCGAACGAAGCTCAAAAAATCTCGGGTCAAAATAACGATAACCACGTTTTTATTCCAAAGCCGGAATATACGAAAGGGCAACCCGCGCCAATAGCCGCGAATAATGGTCTTTCTTTTATGTCCTTTGATAGAAATGGTGACGGTGGAAGTGCTGCTGCAACAGCGGCTGCCCTAGATCAAATCAGAGACGCAAAGGATGTAAACTCCGAGTTAGATCTTGCCCATGACTCCAATGGAGGCATTAGAACAAAGTGGGGGTTGGGATTCACGGAATATGATGATTGCGTTTCGTATATTAATACGAGGAAGTTTGATATTCCAGAGGGTGGTGTCGCACTACCTCTTCGCTACAGTATTAATGAACGTCCTTCATATTCTATAGTCCCCTCTAACGCGCTGTGGACAGACCCCAGTAGAACCTTAGATGCGGAAGCCTTGCGTCAAGAAGAGGAAAAGAATAAATCGTTAGCACTCTATTTTCCAAAAGTTCTGAAGGATGCCAGACGGATTTCTGAGTATCATCCAGGATTATCTCCGACTACGCCGGAATGTATGGATAAATTAGGCGTCTCCCTAGCGCATTGCCAATCGGAATGTAAAAACTTCTACGATGCTCATGAGGTTGAAAAGGTATTTTATCCAGAAATAGAACGATTGCTTTTAGAATTCTTTCCCGATGCAATCGACGCGCTCGTTTATAATCACGACGTTTTTGACAAGGACTACCAGGGGGATAGAACAGAGGATCAAGATAATAAAAATCCAGGAATAAATGCAAATTATGTTAACCTTGTTCACAACGATTTGAATGACAATAGTGGACGTCTTCGCTGTCAGGAGCTACTAACCAAAAATCTTAGAAACTTTGGGCGTGAACAAAACTATTCGGTATCTGAGGCTGAAGAAAAAATGTCTCGGCGTTTTATGTCAATTAACTTGGCCAAGCCGATGGAAACTGTTGAGCAACACCCGTTTGTTTTATGTGCCTGGCCATCTTTTGCGGACCAGCCATACATAACAAACTATAGAGTCTATGACGACAGAGTGGGTGAGACAACGAGGTTCACTCACAGAGATGACCATGAGTGGTATTGGTTTCCAAGGCAAACATCGACAGAAGTTTCAATGTTGAAATGCTATGACTCTTTAACGGACGGATCAGTATCAAGGTGGTCTTTTCATAGCGCGTGTATTGACCCAACAGCTGCGAAAGATGCCGCTTGCAGAAAGAATGTGGTCGTGCGTTCTTACGTCTTCTTTTAAAGCGGACGCAAAAATTTGAATTTTGATATAATGGCTGACGAACTGGCAGGCCTTAAGTTAGGGGTTTATTAAGTCATGACAAATGCTGTCGAAGAGTGGTTGAACGAACAACAAACAGCCATGGTAGAGCTGCTCTCAGATATTGTAAATATTGACAGTAATAGCTTTGATAAAGCTGGAGTTGACAAAGTAGCTGATCGACTACGTTTGTTTTTTGATGATCATAGCATCCAGCATGATACTATTTCGGTGGAAAAACATGGTGATGCGCTGCGAGCCGTGGTAGCAGGAGGAAATGGTAACCAGCCAATACTTCTTTGCGGCCACCGCGATACTGTTTTTGCCGACGGAGAAGCGGTAAAGCGTCCTTTTGAAGTCCGTGATGGTCGAGCATATGGTCCAGGGGTTGCCGACATGAAACCTGGACTTGTAATTAATGCTTTTATACTAGCAGCCTTTGCTAAATTTGGTGGTCACCCTAATCCAATCGTGGGATTATTCACTGGAGATGAGGAAATAGGATCACCAAGTTCTCAAGAGATTATTATCTCAGAGGCGAAAAAAGCGCGTTTGGCTTTCAATAGTGAACCGGGCAGGCCAAGTGGAAATATTGTTACCAGACGCAAAGGTGGTATCTTTTGTCACTGCGATGTTAAGGGGGTTGCTGCTCACTCAGGTGGTTTTTATGAAGACGGCCGGAGTGCCATTGAGGAATTGGCGCGTAAAATACAGAGTTTGCATGCCCTGACAGATCTAGATCGAGGAATAACAATTAATGTTGGCTTAATTTCTGGCGGTCAATCTGTTAATACGGTTGCTGCTGACGCAAGCTGTGACATAGATATTAGGTACCGAGCTGATGCGGATAGAGCCTACATATTTGAAGAAGTGGAAAAAATTTGCAGCAATACAAGTGTTGAGGGAACAAGTTCAGATATGTTGGTAAAAGGCGAATTTCATCCACTAAATCCCTCGCCAAAATCTGCTGAACTTTTTGATATTTATTGTGATATAGCCGAGTCAGAAGGTGTAAAGATTGAAGGGGAACATTCGGGAGGCTGCGCTGATAGTGGTTTTATAGCTGCGGCTGGTACTCCGGTAATTTGCGGCGTTGGCCCGGTGGGTGGAAATTATCATCGGCCAGATGAATGGATGCTAGTAGACAGCCTCTCCGAACGTGCTCGCTTCATAGCAAAAACCATCCAGAAATTAGCGAAAAAAACAACTACTACTAGTTTGTAAAATCGTCAAATTCATGCAGCTATTTGCCTTGAGTCATATTTCTTAAAACATAAGGTAAGTGTTATTTGGAAGCGTTGCCCTTTATAGCATTAGCAAAGGCTGTGTAAGTTATCGATCCATCTGCATTCGATGGTAATTCGTTCTGAACTGCTTCTCTTAAATCAGCTAAAAGATTGGTAGGTAAGTTCGACAATGCTGCCTTGATACTGGCTGAATTTGTTGTAATGGACCAGAAATCATCGAAATTATCAAAACGTCGAGAAACCTTAATCACTTCAGTTTCAATATCTGACAATTGAAACTCTGTCCACAGAGAGCGTAATTTAGTCATTATGGAAATATCTGAGCTAGGTGGAAGTGGGAGTTCAACCCCCATTTTTTGCAGTTGAGCTTTAATAGGCTCAGGAGGAAACCCACCATTATGAATATCCCATACATAAGCGGAGATGCTGGCGCCGGGTCGTGTTACCCGGAGCATTTCAGCAACACCCCTTCGCGGCTCAGGAACGAAGAATAGTACCAATGCCATCGTTGCCGCATCAAATTCATTTTCTTCAAACGGTAGTTCCATAGCGTCAGATTTTCTAAATTCCGCTGTTTTAAGGGAAGATCGTTTTTGCGCAAATGCTAGTTGGTCCTCGGACGGATCAACACCGGCGAGGTAACTTGGCGCACAACCCAACATAAGCTGTTCTGTAAAGGCTCCTCCTCCACAACCTATATCAAGCCATCTTTGTCCTTTCTTAGGGGCCAACCACTTTAAAAAGTCATCTCCCACAAGCTGGCTCCAAACACCCATCATCTGATCATATTCGGAAGCAGCTTCGAATTTTATTTTTCTTTGATTCATTAGTTGATCTTTCTGATAAGTGACGGATTGGCTGATTGCGGCATCCAAACTTATTAGTTGATTCTAGGTCGGTTTCTGAAATCTAGCAAAAACTTTTAAGCGTTAGGATCAAACTTTCGTTTCTTTATATTTGTTTACGGGCAAGTTTGGCAGCATCAACGAGTATCTTTAATTTTTTAAAAGCATCTGCATCATTTAACCCGTTGATTGATAAGGTCGTGGACTGCGCCTGTTGTGGCTAGCACCCCAGGTTGTCTAACTATACTTAACCAAATAGCAGTTGCAGCTGTTCTACCTAATACCACCTAACCCATTTCCAAGTTAGCTTGGCTCATGGTTGTCATGGCATCAAGGTGTTTATAAAGTGCACCAGCTTGATAGATGCGAACTTTACTTCATTTGGAAATTCCGATTCTACATTCTTCTTAAACCACTCTATGGCCACTGAAGTAGGCATCGGTGGTGGTGTAATGTCTGCCGATATTCTAATAATAACCTTTTGAAGGCTCTCTGCCTTGACGATTTTTTTCAAACACGAAAGTTATCGCAAATAAACTAATTAGGCCAAGCACACTAAGTTTGTGCATTATAGACTTCATGGAATCATTCCTTCCCTGTAAACTTTAGTAAGTTCTTCAATCATCGAATGAGTGAAAAGAACAAGCTGAGGGTAAAAGTTCACCTGATAGGTGCTAGGAATTTCGGTTTAGAGCTCAATATGGGAATAAATTTGTCAAATTTGGCAGAAACTAGTGGGGTGACTAAGCCTACTGGTACTAGCGCTTCAGGAATGAAGTTGGCTTTGTCCTCAGGAAAAATGAAGCCGAGTGAGGTTTTGGAAGAGTGCATTGCAAATATAGATTTGTACGAAGAACGTTTAGGAGCTTGGGCATACATTAATATTGATGGCGCGCGCGAAGTCGCCCGAGAGTTAGATAATAAAAAGCCCAGTGGGGCTCTTTTTGGGATACCTTTTGCGATCAAAGATAATATTGATACGTTTGATATGCTGACAGAATATGGCACAGATATATATTTGGGATATCAGCCCGGCCGTGATGCTGCATGTGTTGCAGGGATGCGTTCATCGAACGGCGTGGCTCTAGGTAAAACGATATGTACTGAATTTGCACACCGTCACCCTGGCAAAACAGCTAACCCATGGAATATTGAGCATACCCCAGGAGGGTCCTCTAGCGGATCGGCTGCAGTAGTTGCGAGTGGAATGGTTCCAATAGCTATTGGAACTCAAACGACGGGCTCGGTTATAAGGCCGGCAGCCTATTGTGGAGTGATAGGGTATAAACCTTCGTATGGGGATTTTAATATATCCGGTGTTTTAGCGAATACCCCAAGCTTTGATACGTTAGGTTTTTTTGCAAATTGCATTGATGATTTGGTGCTTATCCGAAAAGCCTTGCTTGATGAGAGTATACCAGAAATAAAAAAACTTTCCCTTGAAGGCGCAAGAGTCGCAATTGCTACGACGCCTTATTGGGAGGAGGCATGCGCTTCTAGCCAGCAGATGATAGAAGAGGCAGCCAAGGCCTTAAAAGATGCTGGTGCAGACGTCTTTGATTTAGAAGACCAAGGAGTATTTGAAAATTTAAGTGAATGGAATATTGAAGTTTCCGGCTATGAATTTGCAAGAACGCTAGCTCATGAGCGTCGGCTAGCTTTTAACAAACTTAGCGAGATACTGAGGGATGGCCGAATGGCGGATGGTTTTCGGGTTGCGTTTTCTTCGTATCAAGCAGCAAAGAAAAACTTAGAATTGCTTAGAATTAAATTTGATGTGGTGCTGAATGAGGTTGATTTTATAATTTGTCCTTCTGCCCAAAGTGCTGCCCCAAAAGGGTTGGATAGTACTGGGAGTGCAGACTTTAATATGGCGTGGACGTCTCTTCATTGTCCCGTAATAAGTTTGCCGGTAGCTTTGGAGAAAAATACAGGGTTACCTTTAGGGCTTCAAGTTGTTGGTGCGCGGAATAGCGATGATCGTTTAATCAAATTTGCAGAGGCTGTTTTTAAGTGCCTAACTAGTTAAACTGTCAATCACAATAATATATTGTTAGGGGGGATTATGAGCGGCATAACATCAGAATTTGTTAAGACAATAGCAAGTATTTGGCATCGATTTTCTCTGGGAGATGAAGAGGCAAAAACATTGACCAACATGCTCGCTCCAATGGATGATGCAGGTGAAGAAGTATCTTCGAGTATTAAGTTTGATCTAGAGCCATCAGATTATAACCGTGCACTTGAAGAACTTGGTGATGAGGAGGGTCTTGGGTAATGACGGACTTCCTAAATTTTGACCTTTGTAAAACCTCTGAACTAATTGCATCAGGTGAATTATCCGCGGCAGAGTTAACAAAAGCGTCAATAGACCGCGCCGAGGCGCTTCAACCAAAACTCAATTCATTTATAAGTTTAGAAAAAGATGAAGTGCTGGAAGCGGCAGAAAGTATCGATAAGGGGCTTCGCCAGGGCGAGAGTGTCGGTTCTTTGGCAGGGATACCTCTGGCCCACAAGGACATGTTTTATCGGCTTGGAAAAATAACAACGTGCGGATCGAAAATCAGATCAAAATTTAAAGGCGATAGAACTTCAACAGCACTCAGCCGACTCGAAAAAGCAGGAGCTCTTTATCTTGGTGGATTGAACATGTCTGAGTTCGCGGTAGGTCCAATAGGAAATAATGTTCACTACGGCGATTGTTTAAATCCTTGGAACCAAGAACACACTCCAGGTGGCTCCTCGAGTGGATCGGGTGCCGCTGTGGCGTCGCGCACTGTTTATGGAGCGCTAGGTTCCGATACCGGTGGCTCAATAAGAATACCCTCGGCAATGTGTGGTGTGGTCGGGATCAAACCTACCCAGACACGGGTTAGTCGTTTTGGTCTAATGCCACTTTCATTTTCCTTTGACTGCAGTGGGCCGCTAACACGTACAGTTCGAGACGCAGCAAGAATCCTGCACACAATTGCTGGGCATGATCCTAAAGATTCGACTTCGAGCCGACGTAAAGTTCCAGATTACGAGACCGAGTGCGATAAAGAGGTTGCCTCGATGCGGTTGGGAATTCCTTCTAACTATTTTTATGATGGTCTGGAAGCTGATGTTGATCGTTTGCTGAGAGATACTAGGAAAATATTTGAAGGTTTAAAGGTCGAAATTGTTTCCGTTGACGTTCCAAGTCATGATCATATAAATTTAATATGGGCAGCAGCTCTCGCTGCTGAAGCATCAACAATTCATAGAAAATGGTTGCGAGACAGACCCGATGATTATGGCCCCATGGTCAAGAGGCGTATAGAATTTGGATTATATCAACCGGCTACACGGTATCTGGAGGCGTTAACTCTCAGAGAAAAGTACTTGAGAGACTACTGTGACACCGTTTTTTCTAAGTGTGACGCGTTACTGACGCCAACTATGCCTGCTGTGGCCCCCCGTTATAAGGATTTAGATGTTGGCGGGGGCGAAAGTATGCCTGAGCTTGTCTTAATGTTATCTCGTAATACACGCCCTATCAGCTACCTCGGTTTGCCGGCGCTGAGCGTTCCTTGTGGTTTTGGTGCAAAAGGCTTACCTGCTGCTTTTCAGTTGATTGGGCGCCCTTTTTCCGAAGGAAAACTTTTTAGATTAGGAAACGTGTACCAAAAAGTGACAGACTGGCACAACACGATCCCGGCAATTGTTGAATAGTGTGGGACCGGTTCTTTAGATTACAGAATACGGGTACCAAACTTTTTTAATGCTGCTTCGGAGAGCTTGAGGCCCAATCCAGGCATATTATTCAGAGTTAGATAGCCACCCTGAATTTTTGGTGGGTTTTCGTAAAGTTCGGCTTGCAATGGATCTCGTTCAGGGTCTGTGAAGGACTCGACTATTCTGCCAGCTGGGCTACCCGCAACCAGCGGTGCGTGAATAAAGCAGTCGTGGTGTGGCGCCACGTCTACGTGGTTCAATTCGCACAATGCAGCTAGCTTTCTACCTTCGGTAAATCCGCCGAACATCGTGCAATCAAATTGAAGAATTTGAATCGCCTGTTCTTCTATCATTGAACGACAGCCGTAGCTCGTAATTTCACTCTCTCCGCCCGATAAAGGTATATTAGTCCTCTGCGATAGTAACTTTAACTCCCGCCGATCGTCGGTCCATCTAACAGGTTCCTCTAACCAAGTCGGTTGAAGCGCCTCAAGTGCCTTGGCACCTTCTGTGGCGGTTTTTAAGTCCCAGGCCCTATTAACGTCGACCATCAAATTGTTCTCTTCGCCAATTACGTCACGAACAATCTCCATTCTGGCAATATCTTCGCTCAAGGAGAGACCCCCAACTTTTCCTTTAAAACCTTTGTGTCCTTGTTCAACAAGCATTTGGATTTCTTCACGTAGCTCCGAGTTATCTTTTCCTTCTCGGTAATAAGCACAGGTAACGTAACAGGGAACTTTATCATTGTAGCCGCCAAATATCTTATACAGCGGTAGGTTTCCGACATGCCCTAGAACATCCCAACAAGCGATGTCAACGGCTGAGGATATCCGGATTAAAGCTTCTTTCCCCCAACCATTTTCCGACGCAATTCTGCTGGATGTAAAGCCAAATAGTTTCTCGTAAACAAGCTCAGGTGCAAGCGCGTCCATACCAATGATTTCATCGAGTAACCCCGACTTAACAACATTAACAATAGGTGAAATGTCCGTATAGCTGGTTGCTAAACCAAAACCCTCGGCCCCCGATTTGGTTTTTATGCGGATAAGTAGTTCATTGGCACTGGGAACTTTGAAAAGGCTTACCCAATGGGGACGCTTCTCATTGGGGACGGTTAATATATATGCCTCTACATTATCGATAATATCATCCATGCGGTTCCTCCAAATTAAAACCTAATCGTTTTTTAACTTCGTTTGCTGGTGGCGGGGTGCTTTCGTTGATCATTGCTCTTTAGGAAAGATATATTATCAAACTGAGTGTTTCTTGAAGAGCAAATTTAGGTTATTATTTTCATAATAATCGATCTTGCTTTATGTAATCGGAAGTACAACGACATTTTAAGAGTTGGTATAGTGTCTGAGAATAATTCACAGTACGATGTGATTGTAATAGGAGCAGGTGTTGCGGGCCTGTATCAACTTTTCAAGTTAAGGCAACTTAAGCTAAAAGCGCTAGTAATCGAAGCAGGTGATAATGTTGGTGGTACATGGTATTGGAATCGCTACCCAGGTGCGCGATTTGACTCAGAAAGTTGGTCTTACGGGTATTCTTTCTCCAAGGAACTCTTTGAGGAATGGGATTGGCCGGAACATTTTGCCGCACAACCTGATACGTTAAGGTATCTTAATTACGTAGCCGATAAGTTTGATTTTCGACGAGATATTAAGTTCGACAGAAGAGTAGAGGCATGCGTTTTTGATCAACAGAATAATTTGTGGACTGTAAGGACAAATATGAAGGAAGAATATGTAGCGCGTTTCTTGATCACAGCATTAGGGCCATTATCAGCATTCACCCTTCCAAACATTGAGGGTAGAGAGACTTTCAAAGGACCGGCATATCACACTGCAAGATGGCCTCACGAGGAGGTAGACTTCTCAGGGAAGCGGGTTGGAATCATAGGGACGGGTGCATGTGCAATTCAAACAATACAAACTATAGCGAAGGATGTTGCGCACCTCACGGTTTTTCAGCGTAGTCCAAATTGGGCCGCGCCCCTTAATAATAGTGTAATCACAGAAGACGAACAGAAACAAATCAAGCAGGATTTTGAAAAAATTTTTGAGCAATGTAGAAAAACGATTGCTTGTTTTATTCACGATCCAGATCCCAGGAGCACGACCGATTTGACGCCAGATGAGAGGGAAGCATTTTGGGAAAAACTCTATAAAGAGCCCGGGTTTGGAATATGGATTGGCAACCTAAAAGACATCTTAGTTGATGAGCAAGCTAATAAACTGATGACAGAGTTCGCCGCAAAAAAAATCCGTGAGCGCGTAAACGATCCTGAAATTGCAAAATTACTCACACCAAAGAACCATGGGTTTGGAACTCGAAGGCTGCCTTTGGAAAGTGGTTACTACGAGGTTTATAATCAGGAAAACGTTTTGCTAGTAGATCTTAACGAGACCCCTATAACGCGTATAACAGAAAACGGTATAAAAACGTCTAATCAATTGTATGAATTTGACCTTATTATATACGCCACCGGTTTTGATGGCGTAACAGGCCCTTATGATCGGATTGATATCCGAACTTCAACGGGTCGTTGTCTTAAAGATGATTGGAGTGATTTCCCAAGAACCTTGTTTGGTATGCAGGCAGAGGGTTTTCCAAATATGTTTATGATTTTAGGGCCGCATACTTCGCGAGGTAACATACCGAGAAATATTGAAGAGGTGGTAGATTGGCAAACCAATCTCTTGGAATATACAATGAGCAACGGATTTACCAGGGTGGAGCCTAAGTCAACGTCAGTAGACAAGTGGGAGCTCCAAGTGCAAAAAGCATCTGAAGGCCTTTTAATGAGTGGTGTTGGCTCGTGGCAAACAGGCGTAAACAGTAATGTACCTGGCAGAGATAAACCAAGGGTTTTGGCTTATAATGGCGGAGCCGTCAAATACAGAACGGTTATTCAAAAAGTCGAGGCAAATAATTACGAGGAATTCTTTTTCGCTTAAAGCTCAAGTTTTGTATTTCAAAATTTTATATTTGTAAGCTAGGTAGGCTTTATTTGACTTGCTTGGCTATTTTTTGATCGACTTCGTCTCTCACGTAGTAGGGCTTCCCATATGGATCAAGATAGAGCTTTTTCATTTCATTGACATTAAATGGCCGTGAGCCAAGTCGTCCGAATACTGCTATCTGACCACCGGTTTCATCAACGCCCCTATCTCTATCTAATCCCTTTGACAATGCAAGGGCAGGATATTTTGTCTTTTTCCAAGCAATTAATTCTGGTTTTGGTTCAGGACTATATCCGTAAAAACGAGGCTGGGAGTCAGGTGAGGTAAGCTGAATAACTTTCAGACCGTTTTCCCCATCTGCTATATATGCGAAAAGGGACGCGTTAGTTGTGCCTACAATGACATCTCTTGCATCATTGATCTTTCCGTAAGCGTTAAAGAGTTTATAGAGTTTTGGCTGCTCTGGGTTTTTTACATTTATAATCGCAAGCCCCTCACTTCCTGCTGCTACGTAAGCATATGTGCGTGCAACGTAAAGTTTTTTGGGGTTTTTAAGAGCAATATGAGCTCCTGAAACAGGTTTGATGTTCTTTGGTTGTGTCGCATCAAATACTTTTAAGCCTTCAGCATCAGTGACGAACAAATAGCGGAACTGAAGCGCTGAGGCTCTTGGATCTTCCATTTCTATTTTCTGAACAAGCTTAGGTTTTAGCGGATCATTAAGGTCTAGCACGACTAGCGAACTTGGCGTCGTGATATAGACAATGTGGCCTGCCATAGTGATATGCCGCGCGCCTGTCAAAATGTTGTCTGGATTCCAGGTTAATGCTCGCTTTAAAAAGTTATTACGGGGGAGGCCGTCGGCTAAAGTGTTTACATTTACAACAATTAGACCCTCTTCTGAGTCTGTTACAAACGCGTAGTTATAAATGGGGTGGAATGGTTGCTCTTGGTTTATTTTCCTCATTAAGTCACCTGTGTTTCGCTCGGGAGCAATGGCCTGATTAGTTGGGAGGGCCATGCAGGTGGCATTTTTTGATTCAACTCTGGTATCGTGGCCCAGAGGAGAAAATGGCGCCGTAATTACCCGCTGACTAAAGCCTTTGTTTGAGATCGATGCTACATCATAGACATGAAAGCCTTCGGGACCGCTTGCAGTGAACAGGTATTCACCTCTTAATGTCACACAATTAACAGCACCGTCTGCGTTGTGCGTACGACTTACTGGCAGTTCCTTATTCCGCTTTTGGTGCTCATCATACCAATCTGGATAGGCATATTTTTGTAAATAGCTCCCAATTACAGCTTGCGGCTCATCCCATTCAGTTACCTGTACTGCCTCAACGCCTCCTTCACCACCAATCCAGGCATTGTAACCAACAAAATTTACAAAATTTGTACCCTGCAATAGGAGTTGAGCCATTCTTGCATTATTGTCATTCGCAGCAGATAGATGGCAGTCGGAACAATTTTTGGTCTCTTCTTTCCTAACTGTATGTGCGAAGTGAGGCGCGAATGCTTGGCTAGAATATCCACTAGATGCGATCGGCGGTTGTTGTATGTAGAGTTTCTCGCGATTAATGTTTGTTGAGGACAGTACTAGAGCCGATGTCGAGCGTATGGGGGCAATTGTATTACCTTTTGCAGTACTGTGGATTCCTAATTGAAACATTTGGTCACGAGCAACCTGTGGGTTGTAGGTCGCATAATTGCGAGTTTCTCCGCCTTCATAATGATGCCGCTCTGTCTTCCAGTTGGCTTCAATTGGTAGATGGCATCCACCACAGCTCGTTGTCCATGAAAGGTGACACGTAAAACATTCCATTTCCTCTGGTTTGTGTGCTCGTTTGTCAGCGGGAACGTTCAAACCCCAATCCATATTGTTAGGGTCTGCTTTCATAAGTTTTGCTCGCGCTGATTTAGCGTTGTAATCTTTGTGGCCGGGGTTAACGCTATCTTTAACCAATGAAACTTCCCACTCTAATCCAGGCCAAAGCGCTGATCGTTGGTAAAGTACCCCTTCTCTCCACTCAAAGCGCTTTGAGCCATCTGAGTTTCTCGTTACCCCAACGTCATTGCCCCCTTCGGGTGCAGCAGGACCAGAGGTTAAAAGTGTGGGGTATTTGTCAGCGGTGCCGTGGCAGTCCTGGCAGGTTATCTCGATTGCGCTAGCTACTTCGCCATAAAGGTGGCCATTCCCATGCGTATCTTGTTCGAAATGGCAATCTACACAATGCATTCCCGCATCAAGATGTATTGACGACATGTGTACGGCCTTTTCAAATTTATCAGGGTCTTCATGTGATACGATATTCCCATCCTTATCTAATAAATTTCCAGCCTCGTCCTTCTTGAAGATTGCACGGAAATTCCAGCCATGTCCGTGATAGTCAGCAAATTGAGTATTCTCTAACTTCGGATTAAGTTTTGATACCTCTTTCAAAAATTCAGGATCTGACCAAAGGCCACGAACAGCTGCCCCTTCAGGGTTCCTTTCAAGAATTTCGTGCATTTCTGCATTGCTTGGGTATCTTTGTTCTTTAGGCCACATATGTGGAGCATCTGACTCATAATCCCACATCGTGTAACCAAGAAACGAATTCACAAAAATATTAGGTTGATGCATATGACAAATCATACATTGACTTGTCGGAATGGCGCTTGTGAATTCATGTTTCAGAGGGTGACCTTCTTCTCCTTTCGGTATCGTTGGGTCGCTTGTCTGGCTCATGCCGGCATGGCCATATTTTGCATATGGGCCTGAATGCCTAGGGTCCCTATCATTTGCATAAACAACGTGACAAGCAGCGCATCCCGAAGAACGATAGTCACCAGGTTGCTCGTTGGTGCCGAGGAACCATGTAAAGGGATCATTCAAACGTGTTTTTGTAATATTGATGACCGGAACCGAAATTCGAAGTCCTGTTCCTGGGCCCCGGTTTGACTGTTTTAGGTCTGGTCTTCCGGGTTCCTCTAACCGTTGTATTTGACCTAGTGAATTTGGCAGCCCGATTTCCGGAAATAAGTTAACGATATTTCTTCCACCTCTCTCGAAGACCCTAAAAATATCTCCAGGCGGAATGGTTTCCCAAGCTGGAAGAGGTGCAAGTGATTCTAAAATGCCAGCAGCCTTCATCTCCTCTGTAACTGGCATCGGGTTTTTTAGTAAAGCTCCCGTTCCATCCCTTGTGTACCCTTCGCCTAGAATATAGTTTTTGAATGGCAGGATGCCATTGTTATATGCGGCACCACCCCAAAGCATTGCGCCCGTCGCCATGAGACTGTTTTTTGCTGCTCGGATGGCTCCTGCATGGCAGGAACCGCAAGCTTCTTCGACAATCCTATAATCACTAGGATTTACGAAACGGACATATTCTGGACTTTCTTTGTTTAATAATGTGTACGACGCCACGGGGTTTGCGCTGCTTGGATAATTCCAAGTCTGCGGATATCTGGGTTGAACATGGGCTTGGTCCATTGCCGTTCGGTATGCTTTCTTGGATGGTGCACCTGAAGCTGGTTTCATAATTGATGAATTGCCGCCGTGACAATCTGTGCAACCTATAGGTACGCCACTGTTGCGATGCATGCTAGGTTCATCCGTTGTTGTATGGCAACTGATGCAACCCTGGCTTTTAATATTGATTTGCTCAACTGGTTGCCACTTTGGGGCAGGGGGTGTCTTTCCATAGGTGATATCCCGTGGTTTTTCACCAGATGCCGCAAAGCTGTGTGTAGCCGCCAAAAGGACCAAACTGATGACTGAAATTATGTAGCGTAAATAAACCAACTGCTTTGCCTAATATGTAAGAATAAGGTTTGCTTGAACGGAAAAAAACGTATCATCTTGATCCCGTTGTTCACCATACAAATCTGTGAAGCCACTACCGGGAAATAACGCTGCACCAGACAATCTGAATACAACGTTCTGAGTGAAGAATGGTCGATATATTGCAGCAACCGAGACGTCTAAGCCAATTTCCTGTGCAATTTCTTGTTGGTTGCGTGCGACTTCAAGCACAGATGTATCATCAAATTCCATATAATTTACATTAGTCGAAACGCGTAATTCTGGAAGTATGTCGAAATCGGCTCCAACACCGATTAAGCGCAGGCCAGGATTGTTGAAATTAGATTGTCCATGTTCTTTTGAGGTTCTAAGAGCTGGAAGCATTGCGTTTCTGGCAGTAGTCACTATACCGCCGCCACCAATTAAAGGGATAGTTTGTCTTATCCAAAAGTTCGTATCCGATCCGGCAATTTGTGGGTTTTCAAAAATTGCATCAAAACCCGTTTCTGTATTATCAAAAGGATCGCTATCGCCGCTTGCATAAACTAATGAGCCGCGAAGTCGGATCCAGTCAAAATCAATCCCCGGCTCTGCCGCAAAGAAAAAGGATCTAATGTTAGCTGTTTCGTCGCTGAACGCGCTTTCGCGATTTGTACCCAGTGCTGTGTAGAATGAAGTTGTTAAATTTAGTCGGCCAAAATGACCATCGCCATTAAATCCAAGATAGCCTACATCGTAGTTGCGGCCGCGCTCACTTCCAAAAGATGCAGGTCTTTCAATAAATTCGTTATCATTAAAATAGAAATCGCCACCTTCAGTGTTCCGATTATAAACAGCAGTTACCTGACTTTGGAAACCCAATATAGGAAAATCTTGCCAATAAAGGTTTGCGATAAAGATATCATCATCCCTTATTTTTCTATTAATGTGGTTTAAAAGACTATTGGTATCTTTTTCGAGACGCCTGAACCACGCTAAATTGTATTGAAAGATATTGTTATCTCTGTCGCCAAAAAGCCTCACCCCTATTTGGCTATCCTGGAATAAAAACCCTCTAAAGTCTGTCGAAAAAGGCTGTATGCCAATACGAATTGAGTCGAAATCGTACCTGTCTGAAACATTACGAATGTGGTAGTCGAAAAAGGCTTCTTGCAACGCAATATGCCTGTCAGAACGTTCCGTTCCTAACCTAGGATCGGCTTTCAGAACTCTTACTTCTTCCACTTCAACGTGATTAAAGTTGAAAACGGGAGTTAAGCGAAACTCATAATCAGGTGGTTTGAATGCTGTATCACCTTTTATTAGGGAGAGGCTAACAATTAAATTCTCATTAAAAACCCAGCTATCGGCCCCGCCAAAAAGATCAACGTCGTTTGCATCGCGGGTGGCTTGCACGCCTACTGGCACTGGAAAACTTCGAGGTTCAAACACCGTGTCAGAGATGACCGCTAGATTGATAAACCAATCCTTTCCAAATAGCGGTCGATCACCCTTAAGGGGATTGCGATTATAAGGGTCGAGTATACTCTCTTTAACACCAACGCTTTCTATGATCCGCCAGCGATCTGGCACAGGTAGGAAATTTGAAGGGTCGTCGCGTTTTAGAACCGGCGGACGTTTCTTGACCGCTGATGGTAATGGCTTCAGCTCTTTGTTTTTATCATATTCAGAAGAACCCGGCCTCTTCCTTTCAAGCGCTTGCGCAAGTTCTGTGCAAAGGCCAGCGGTTGTTGCTGCTAAAAGCAAGGTCGTTGCCGCCGCAACTGGCACCATTAGCTTTATTGTATCCTTAAAAATTACTTTCCTGAACATGGCGTTTGATCGGCTGTGTCTAAAAATGGTGCAAATGGACAACTTACATATCTCAGGCGTGTTCCATTTGCGAAGAGAAGGTCCGCACGGATACCACGGGGGGCGTTACCTATCCCAGTCGCTAATTCCAATCCAGCGTTGTGTAACCCCAGGAATGAAATCATATCATCTTGATCTATACCATCACCTGAAACGCCCAGTCCGCCAACTAAAACATTGTTCCGATAAATTGGAACACTGCCGGGAAAGATTTGAATCCCATTTGGTATCCTTGATTTGGCTGTCTCCGGTCTAAGAGGGAGTGAGGTACAACCTGATGCCGTGTCCACGCTTGAAAGCCCCAGAAGGAACGAACGATGGGCTACCAAATTTGCCGCTACTAAATCCAGCTGCAATCCAGTATTAAAAATACTCCATTCCGCGATAGGCTTGCTGAAAGGTCCGGGTGGTGCATTGGTCACGCCGTCCGGTAAATACGGTCTTGATAAGTTTCCTCCTGATCGGTCCGCGAACGCAATGCCGTCGCCTAGCGCAGTTGGTCCTAACACCGATCTTACCTGCAACACATAATTTCCCAAATTTCCAGCTATTAATTCATTACCTGCATGACGATTAGAAAAAAAAGCTGCTGTTCGAGCCTTTTGTAAAGATACATCGGTCCCAAAAACCGGTCCATCCGGGGTTCGCGCTAACCCAACAATAGCGCCATTAGTATCAACTACCGATACAGTGACATGTGCGTGATCTCCTAAAGGACGCCTAATTTGACCGCGGGCCCTAAAAGCGATTGTAAGTGCGTTTCGGATAATCGTTCTAACTTCGTTAGCCGTCATCGCTTCCGGCGTTCCTTCGGTTCCATCTCTTGGAGAGAACCTTGGTTGGTTATTGCCATCTACAAGAATGAATGCATTTAATGGGCCGTACTCTCCTGTTGTATTTGCTCTGTAACCGGACGCGGGGGTTCCAAAAGCTGTGCCGGATCTGATTGTTCCAGCAAAATAGGTGCCTATTGCGGTAAGTCCGCCCACTGATCTATCCAGCTGGTCAAAGGGAACCGCCTCCGAAGCTTTAGATCTTAATGCGCGATAACCTCTGTCAGTAAAACGAAACGTTTTACCTTCTACGGTAATCCGATTACCCCTTATGTCTACTGGCGCTTCGAAACCAACTGTACCCGCAAGAGCGATTAATTCGTCTGGGTCATTATCAAAATCACCGATGTTTGGATCAAGACTATATAAACCGTCAGATATCACTCCAATTGCTCCGACGACCTGGTTGTTTTTATATAGAGGAATGCCACCAGGATCGGCAGCTAGTCCGAGGGGAGAGCGTTTTGGACCTATTGTGACAGCGGAGCTATTTTCGGCAATAACTAAGTCAGAACACGGCAGTTGACTAAACTGAACCCCAAAAAGAGGGCCGCTAGGCGAAAAGCGTTCCTTTGGATTGAAGTGTTCTTGAACGATTTGACTAGCTGTGCGTGTTGTGAATGCGTTGCCGCTAGATGATAGATAAGCCCCAGTTATTGCCTTGGCTATTGCGGCCACCGGGCCTGGAACATCTAAACGTTCTAATCCGCCTTTTCCAGGTACCCCGTTAGGCTGTTTTGGGTCTGAAGTCACAACAACACATCCAACAGGTACATTGCTTAGGCCAACTGTGCAGTCAGCACCCGTTGCATTGAATTGCCTGTTCGCACCGATCATATTGTATACGGCTAAAATGTTGCCGGTTCTATCTGATACCGCTATTGCCGCTCCAACACCTCTTGTGCGGGCTTCATGAATAGCCTGAGCTAAAACGCGCTTTACTTCATTTATCGATAGGCTTTCTTGAACCCATGCAGTGGATATTTGCACTAAGGAGATGGTTGTCGTGGCTGCAACGAGTAGTAGAAGACGCAAACAACTATTCTTGAGGTTTAAGAGAAGTAGTCTCATGGTGTTCTTCTGCCGGCTAAATCAAAAACGCCAAATTTCAATTCGGTTACAGTACGATATGCAACCATAATTTTAATTGGAAAAAGCTCTTCGCTCAAATCATCATCTTTAAAGATTTTAAAATTAATTGCGTTGCTGCTTTTTGGACTGAATGTATTCATCAAATCGTCTAATTTGCCGGACCATGGCACCCAATATCCGAGATTAGTCCGTTGAAGCATATTTCCTGTTGGCGTGTGCGCAGTTATATGAGTTTTCAGTGGAACATCATCTCCAATTTCCACTTGTACGTTCAAACTTGCGCGTTTCGTATCAATCGTTGCGTTGGGTAAAACTGAACCCCAAGTTACGAGCTCTAGCTTTTCTGAAGCTGAGCTGATCGTGGCACCGGTTATCGAAAGGAGCCAAAAAAGAAGTGATGCGATAATATTTGTAAGTTTCAGCATCCTTATTTTTGTCCCGTCGTTGGTGACATCAGCGTAAGCTTGTCGTTGTGGAAGATATGACAACTTATACATGTGCTAGGTATTTTGTCGGATGTTAGCTGTCCTCCGTGACAATCGCGGCAGCTTTCAATTTTTGGTAAAAGAACGTCAGAACTTGTGGAAGATTGCTCCGCAGCGTGACAGCTTTTACAGGATGCGTCCGCGTGCGCTTCATGATTGAATACGGAAAGAGGTTGCCAAATATTAGTTACTCTGACGGGTTCCACTCTATAATCTGCCGTCTTATCTGACTTCCTTTGCAACTGGTGGCAAACGCCACATTGACTGGCTGAAAAAAGATATTTGGTAGCTTGCTCTGTTTTTTCGTTGGCCCACTCTAACGCTTCAAGGCGCTGCGTCTTTGTTAATTGTGATCCTGGCCTTCTCCGCAAACTTGCAGGCGCCGCCTTTTCATCAATATTTCCACTAAGTGCCAGGTCCGAGAAGTACTCTTTGACCTCTCTTTGCACCGTAGCTGCACTAGCGTGAGGAACTACTCGCTCCGGTTTGTTTGGATCAAAGGAGAGTACATGGCAATCTCCGCAGTGTTCCTCCATATTGACCGGTTTGAAAAATTGTTTGCTCATATCTGGAACATGACAACTAGCACAGTCTAATTGTTGTTGCTTTCCTGTGCTTGGATTACGCATCCGTTCCGCGATAAGATGGACGTCATGCGGAAATTTTAAATTAGAATTTTCTTTGGGTGTCTCATCCAGGCTTATTCGCGCTTGCTTTCCGGCGGAAGTATCAACCCAAACTGTTGGCTTAAACTGGGGGTGATTGAGCCCAAAGTCGGAGGCGTTGATTAGTTTTGTGCCTTCTGCTTTCGCTTCAAGGTTCGTGTGGCAATCTGAGCATAAGGCTTGTTGAGATGCCCTTAAGGGCTCGGGACCCTGATGATCAGTGTGGCATGACGCGCAACGTGTAGAATTCAAATCTGGGTTAGTGAACTGTAATACGTCGAAGTGTGCATGGGTTTCTTGATGACAAGTAAGGCAGGCTTGATCCTCTACCATAATAAAAGGTTTTGTGTGGCACGCTTCGCAATCGTTTGCAAAAAACTTGTGTGCATCCATAACTTCACCAGTATGCCAGCTGAAGTCGAATGTAACTTCGTTTTTGGTGAACATTGTATTAGCTTGATTTTCCTCATTTTGCGTGGGTACGGGCGATCTGAAAACATTATACGTTCCGTCTAATATCGGCAGAACTAAAAAGAGCACTAGGATCGATAGTCCTAATGTCCACGACAAGGCACGCTTTGAAAAACCTGTGTTATTGATACTTAGGTTACTTCGGGACAACAACTCTTCTACATCGTCACCTACCGGATGAATTAATTCAACGGTAACAGCTAGATCTATCCCATCTTCGGGTTCAACAAGTCTGAGTTCGTATGGACCAATCCCAATGATGTCCCCTATATTAACATGAGCCTTTTGGACAATTTTTTCATTAAGCCTCAAGTCGTGGTCACTCTCAGCTTCTATGAAGAATCCATCTTCACCAGGGCGCAAAGTGGCTAGATTATAAGGGATCCTATGGTCAGAAAGAAACAATTCGTCTTTCGTATCTCTTCCGATGCGAAAAGCTTCGCATGTTTTCGTCTCTTCTCTGCGCCCAATACTTCCATTTTTTCGGCGGGTCAGTATCGTTATAGATAGTTCCATCTACCTCGCCTTACCAATAATAAAAAACGGATATTATATGAACTGTCAGAGCGACCAAGAGAGCAATGGTTACGGGTACGTGCACCCGCAGCCAGATATCCATTAAGGCCTTGAGCTGGATGTCTCGCCT
The DNA here is from genome assembly GCA_002690995.1 of Rhodospirillaceae bacterium. Taxonomy (GTDB): domain Bacteria; phylum Pseudomonadota; class Alphaproteobacteria; order Thalassobaculales; family Thalassobaculaceae. Next base: position 12,447 of record NZGS01000046.1, on the reverse strand, counting down.
GACTGTCCCGAGCAAGCCACATTTTTTACCAGTTAAAACAAGTAATTTTCGTGTGCTCAGAGCGTGTTCTTGGTCTACGGTGCTAATAAGCGTGCGTAATTGCGTAAAAGCAGCATCTGATGGGCAATTACTCGCCTTTCCACTTAAAATTCGAAAAATTGATCCACCAATAATAGTTTCTTCGCACGACTTTAAAATTAGTGAACTAATTTCATCGGGTAGGCTAATAGCTAACTGCCTACACTCCCGGTCAAGATCACCAATCTGAGTAAGCAAGTCATCCATCGAGACGCCGCGTCGGTTTTCACTAACAAGTCGCGGGAACCTCGCATAAGCATAAATCCCAAAAATTCCGCTCACTATTACTATGATCATAAGCGCATAGGCCAGCGTATGAAGATTCCAATCAAATTGGAAACCGGTATGCAGTGTTGCTACGACAATTAGGCTTAAACCAAGGTAAACGTGAGCAGAAACCCACGCCGTCAGCCTGAAATGTGCGCCATATTGCCGTTTTCTTATTCCTAACCAAGTCAGCCAAAAAATAAGCAGCACACCGACTGTTCCTAAAATATACCCCAGAACAGTTCCGCCATTGTGCTCATCTATCGGTTCGTAAAAAATATAGGCCGCTATTGAGGCCACGCTCAGGGCTACTGCCCATTTCAGGTACTTTGAATTCGCATAAACTAAAAAACCTTCATGCATGCTGGCTAACCCGACTTTGCCAAATTGGTAATGGATAAAAATTCCTCGGGATTAACCCGTATGGCTGCTCCTGTTGGACATGCGCTGACACACGAAGCGCCACCTTCTACGTCCTTGCACATATCGCACTTAGCAGCTACTGATCTTGCGCCCTCAACTTTCTTATTATTTGTTTTATCTTCCCCAGGTCCAGGTCCAGCGCCAAAAAAGAGCCAAGACCACAGGCCAGGCTTTTTAGCCGGCGGATAAGCTAGTTGTATAACGCCGTAGGGACAATTATTGACGCAGTTTGCACATCCAATACACTTGTCATCAATAAAAACCTCGCCATCCTGGGCTCGATGTATAGCGTCGGCTGGACAATCGGACATACAATGAGGGTGTTCACAGTGTCTACAAGAGGTTGGCACATGCAAAGTATCGAACGTTGGTCCAGCTTCCCGGTTCAGTCTTGAAATTCCGCCGTGGGTTTCGGCACAGGCTTTTTCACAATTATCGCACCTTACACAGAGTGATTCGTCTATAAGCAATACATCGGATGCTTCGCCAACACCTTGGCCTACCAAAAACTCTATGATGTCGCCAGCCTCAGGTCGTTCCTCTGTTTCTAAATTCTCAACTATTCTGTCTTGAAATTTTTCTTCTATCACTTGTTTAAGTTCAGCCTCTCGGCTTAATAATTCCCGGAATGCAACAGCATCAATTTTTATTACCTCGGAAGCTACCGTTGCAGTCACACTAGCCGAACGAGGCTCACTATTTAATAACGCCATCTCCCCAACATAATTTCCCGACGGAATATAGGATAATATGACGCTTCTCCCACCGATAACCTTTGAAACCGTCATAGAACCAGCTCGAATTATAAACATATGATCTGACTCATCGCCCTCCGATATCAATTTATCTCCGGCAGACAAGCTTTCTATTGTTGCTGAATCTACAATTTCTTTAAGCAGCTCCTTTTCGATGTTGGGTGTCAGATGGGTTTGTATCTGTCTGTATATAGCTGCAGTATCCAAGACTTTCCTTGCGCCTGGCACAGAACTGATAAGTTTAAGCATTGCTCTTCGAGGAGTTTCAACTAAGAAGCATTCTCTTTTAGCAACCACTGTTGCTGTTCTGCGTCGCCCTGCTATCAGGCCCATTTCACCAAAAAATGAGCCTTTCTTCAGCTCTACAACTTCATTTTCATCCTCGGGGTTGATCTGTACATTGACCCGTCCTTCAACAATTGAAAAGACGCTGTTTGTGTATTCATTTCTCTCGAAAATCACGTCCCCTGCTTGTTTAAGATGGATAACACTATCAATCATGAACTCCCGAAATTGTAGTGCTGACATATGTGACAGAAGCGGGACATTTTCTTGTATCTCTCTCAAAAGATCATTAACTTTTCTGCCTGGGAGAGCTGCAAATTTTTCCTCTAATAGTGGCTCATCTGCTGGCGGGATCTCATTTCCTGAAATCGTTTCTACTACTTCGTAGCCTTGGTTCATGGCTAGTTTAATTAAAGGGTAACCAGCTAGAGCGCCAACTACGTAAAGACCTGGTACGGAGCTCTCGTATCTTTCCGACAATTCAGGAAGTGCGCTTGGTTCGTCACTGGTAAATGTTATGCCGCAACTCTCAACGAAGCGGCGGGGTGCCATTGCGCCAAGACGAGCAATGATGCGATCACAAGGAACAGTTGTCTCACCATCTGGCGTTTTTAATATTATTTTACCAGGTGATACTCGCGCGGTAGTAGCGTTGTAATAGCATTCCAAAAGACCGTTATCTATAGCTTCTGTTATAAGTGTCAAGTTTCCAGCTTTTATCCTCGCAAACTCACCCTTTCTATTTACCAGAGCTACTCTATTCTGAGCCGCAAGCGCTACGGCGTTTTCTATTGCGGCGTCACCTGCTCCAACAACGATAATCGTCTCATCTTCATATTCTTCCGGATCATCCAGTTGATATTGAACAAACTCCCAATCATCTCCTTCAACGTCGAGCTTTCGTAAATTACCTTGCATGCCGATTGAAAGAACGATGTGATTGGCTTTGATCGTGCGGCCACCCTTTACCTCCAGTGTAAAATTTCCTTTTTCACCGCTTATTCCTGTTACTTCACTGTTGTAGCTGATATTTATTTTTCGTTGCTCTATTTCCTCATCCCATTTATCGAGGATTTCTTCTCTCGTGCCTGCAGCAAAGCTGGTATCGCTTCTCAGAGGCATGACATCTGGGGTCGCCATTACAAACTTACGTTTTTGGAATTTGAAAATTGTGTCTGATGCGTGGTCGGTAGTTTCAAGCAGGATGTGTGAAATATCTTTTTGGGCGGCTCGTGCCGCGGCGCTTAATCCAGAAGGGCCTGAGCCAACAATAGCAATATCGAACTCTTCACTCATTGATATTAATTAAGTGCGACACCCGCACGTCCCCCCCCGAAATATGTTAGTTAGAGTTTAAGGGGTAAAGACAGCACTGTCAAAACGGTTACGTCTAAAACATTTGTTTTTTTTCCATTTAATCAGGCGATGTAAAAAAAGAAGATTGGCGATGTTTTTTTGGAGCAATGACCTTCTTCTCCATCAGCAGCATCAAGTGGCAGCACACTTTGTTTTTAGCAAAAATGTTTAAGGTTATTCAATTTTTTGATAGGTTAAGTTTCTCTGGATATTATAACTTTGTCGGTTTCATTTTTTGCAGTCAGATAACTTCAAGAAATAGAGTAAATCCAAACAAGCCAGCTAGATCCGCACAGAAATGGACCAAAGGGGATCCTCTCTTTTCCAGCTTGCTTTCCATAAATAATCATTTGCAGAATCACATAGATCATCGCAGCCGTTGAAGCTAGGAATATAAACCATGGCACAAGTTGCCATCCTATTAATGCTCCAATTGCAGCGATAAGTTTAACATCACCCCAACCTAGTCCGGTTTGCCGGCGTATTTTAGAATACAGGATGGATACCGCCGCGCTCAAAACAAAGCCAAGGATAAAGCCAAGTAAACAATCAAAAAATGTTACGTAGGGCAGTAAGTATCCTTGCAGGAGACCAGCACAAGCTATTGGTATAGTGGCTAAATCAGGTAAGCGTTGTTGTTGGATGTCAAAAATAGACAGAGGTAAAAATATCCAAGCTAAAAAGATAGTGAATACGATCTTATCGAAAGTTTCATTGAAAAGAACTAAAATAGCTATAACACTCGAAAGAAGAAATCCCGTCTCGAGCGTTATGTATGTGTAGCTAAATGGAGTTTTACAGCGGTAGCAGGCCCCTTTCAATACTAGATGGCTCAAGATGGGGATCTTATGCATTAGCAAAATTTGATGGCCACAATCCGAGCAAGTGGAAAATACTGGTTTCAAAATGGGTTTCTTTCGCTCAACTCTTATTAATAGTGTTGATATAAAACTTCCAAAAAACGGCGCGCTTACAATAAGTAACAATAAAAAAATTTCTCCACTCGATATCATTCAGTCCTCAACGTTTAACTTGTTTTGGTAGGACTTATTAATACAATAAAAAATGTATTGATACTAAACAGCAGTTCACACATATTACCGTATAGGGAGTAGAATTATTATCAACGTCTCACCTGCAAGAGAGTCTAAGCTTCGCAAACGCTTGCTTTACGCATCCATCGGTATTGTTGTGATTGGTTTTGCCATTATAAGTCTTCTATTTCAACAAGACGAATTAAACACTTTGGATAAAACGCGCTCCATTTCTGAAATACAGGAGCAGATCCAAGAAACGATCACATATCTTAAATCTAATCCGAAAGATGGTCGGGCCTTAAAGTCATTAGGTGCACTATATAAGGAGGCTGGCCTCTATAAAGAGTCTGTTTCAGCTTATATTTCAGCGTCGCGCGAGCTTCCTGGAGATAGGGAAATTCAAAGGGCGTTTATTGATCTAAGGGCAAGAGGACATGCCCCTAGCAATTAGCAATTTGTCACGCTAATATAAATTGGGGGGATAGAAGAATGCTTAAAGTTAAATTGAACCATTTATTAATCGCGGCGAGTCTTTTTGTAGCTACACTATCACCCTTGCAACTGCTGGCAGATACAGTTTTACCTCAGTATAGCGACGATGTTCATTTAGGGGTCACGTCCTGTGCGGGTAGTACTTGTCATGGCGCAACAAGCCCGTGGAAAGGGTCTACGGTTCTGCAAAACGAATACATAACGTGGGACCGATACGACCCACACTCCAAGGCATATAGCGTTTTGCTGAATGATGTATCAAAACAGATGGCAAAGAACCTGGGCATAGGAAAAGCTCACGAAGCTAAAATTTGCCTTGATTGCCATGCGGACAACGTTGCTGAAAAAAATCGAGGACGAGTGTTTCAAATCTCCGATGGTGTAGGCTGCGAGGCCTGCCATGGAGGAGGTGAAAGGTGGTTAGGTCTTCATGTATCTGGCGTTGCAAGCCACCAGGATAATCTGGATGCTGGGTTGTACCCAACTGAGGATCCGGTAAAGAGAGCAGAGCTATGCTTATCCTGCCATTTTGGCGATGACAAAAAAATTGTCACGCATAGGATAATGGGTGCTGGTCATCCGAGGCTGGATTTTGAACTGGATACATTTACCGCAACTCAACCGGCCCACTATGAAATAGATAAAGATTACTATGAAAGAAAAATAGTATCTAACGGAATGCAGACTTGGGCAATTGGTCAAGCATTGGCCCTTGAGAAACGTTTTGAGGCGCTACTTAAAATGGGGGAAACTGGCGGGATTTTTCCTGAGTTAGTACTGTTTGACTGCCAAGCTTGCCATCACTCTTTGATGACGCAAAAATGGCAACCGCGCCCCGGGACAGGACTGGGTCCAGGCGTGATAAGGTTTGATGACTCGAACCTACTCATGCTGCAGATCATTTTGGAAAGCATTGACGCTGCTAGAGGTAAAGCTCTGCAACGGAAAACCCTAGAATTACACAAAGCGAGCACAACAAATTCTAAGGAATTTTACAAGATGGCGCAATCTTTACGCGATGAAGCCAAGGAACTTGTGTCGGTATTTTCCAGCTACAAATTTGGCAAGAAAGACGTAGAAAATTTGCTTCGTAAGTTGATAAAAAGGACAAAGGAAGCAGAATTTTTCGACTACGTAGGCGCTGAGCAGGCAATAATGGGAATAACATCTGTTCTGGCAGCAGCCGATAAAATGGGGTTGAAAAAGTCGACAAAGCAAATCCAATCCTCTTTGGACACAGCTTATCAGGCATTGGAAAATTATGATTCCTGGGATTATGCAAAATTCAAAAGTGCTGTTGAGAAAATTAACTTCAATTAGAAGGGCGAGTTTTACTTGCGGGATCTTGCTCAAAAGTGAGTGAAAAAGGACCCTCACCAAAGCAACAGTGCTTTACGCTCAAAATGTAATCTCCAGGCGGAAGTTTTTGATGAATAGCAAAATTATAGTTTCCTCCGCTATCGTCGTCGGACAAGATAATTTTTCCTTTTTTTGTTAATATCGCACCGACGACATCGGTGGGGCCGCGTGAATTAAGGTGCACAGTCGAAGATGAAGTCAGAGAAAATTTAAATCGCTTCTCTTCTGAGTTACTTATTTTGTAATGCTTCTCTTGTCCGCGGGGAAGCAATGTTACCTCCTCAGTACCCCTTTTCACTTTGTGTTTTTGCGAGCTTCCTTGCTCACCGATGGCAATCACATTTACTACTGCAACGCTTGATGGGCGAAATTTTGTTTTTGAAGAGAATCCAAAAACGGAATTCAATCCAGGCTTAGCACCACCGGATGCCATTACTTTTGCGGAAATACCATTCGTCGTTGTTTTATATTCCCCCACATTTAGGCCATTACCTCCAATAGCTATTTCTGACTTAGGAAGTTGGATCTCTAATACTTTTCCTGCGTGAAGAGTCGGAGGAATTTTGGCAGATTGAATTAATTTTGTTAGCTGTACTTTTATTGGAGCCGAATGTTCCCTGGGCGTTCTAGGCACACCGGATAAATGATGTCGCGACAAAATTTCGCTTTGATCAAATAGATTGAATAAAAAGAATGAAAGCGCTTTGTCTGCAGATACGTGCCAGACGTTATTTTGACCAGAGATCGTGATTAAAAATGAGTCATCCTTATGTCTAAAGTAGATAGTCTTTTGAAGAGCTTCACCACCAAGGCCTCTATAAAAATCATAGATTGTAAGTGCTGCTTTGGCCCAATTTTTGTCTGTCTGATTATAAAAAGCCCCATCGACTGAGCCTGCAATATCTTTAATTGGATCATAGAACAAGGTAGTTCCGGTACCTGTTTTATTCCCAATAGCTTTTACGGTTTCGTCCAATTTTTTAAGTGACGAATTAAAATCCAAGTTTTTGTCTGTGGCATGACTAAATGCCCCGAATAATATGCAAATACCAACAGGTATCAGCGTCAGCACATGGCTGCCGCGGAAAAACATACCTTGTATTACCTTAGTGACTTTGGTCATGTTATTTAATTTACTTCGCGTAAATCGAATAAACTTTGGTATTTTTTGAGGATCCTATCAGTGCTTGTTTGAAGTTCGCTTTGCCGTTTGATAATTTTGGGCGTGATAATGATAAGCAACTCTGTCCGTTGGCTGGAGTCCCCTTTGACGCCAAAAAGAAAGCCAAATCCAGGTATGTTATGTAGTAATGGGATCCCTGAACTGCTGTCATTGGATACCTCGCGAATGAGGCCCGCTAATACAACAGAGGTTCCACTTGGCAGGCTGGCATCGCTTGTCACTTGTCTTTGCTGAATTGTAGGTGAATCGATGTTTGAACTACTAGTCGTTATCACATCACTCACCTCTTGAGATATTTTAAGGTTAATTAAGCCACTCCCCTTAACCGTGGGTGTAACGTCAAGTGTTACGCCTGTATTTCTATATTCAATTTCATTAACAATTCTGTCATTATCTGCCCCCGTTGTTGCAGAGGACCGCTTGACTATTGGAACCTGATCTCCTACGTGAAGACGGGCTGTCCCTCCATCCATTACGAGTAGTTGTGGTGATGAAACAACCCGTACGTCTGTCAGTTCGGATAATGCATCTATAATCACCTTGGTGCTATTGGGACCGCCTACTGATGCACTAAATCCAGGCAAATTGGGTGATATAGCGCTCCCTTCTCTAGTGAATATAGATTGAAATTCACCGGCTTCTATCAAATATTTTAAACCATACCTCAGATTGTTTTTCAGCGTTACTTCCAGGACAGTGCCTTCAATGAGAACCTGAGATGGCATCATGTCTAGCTTATTCAGGACCTCTGAAATAAGTTCATACTCTTTGCCAGTGGCCCATATCAGTATTGAATTACTTCTTTTGTCAGAATTAAATCTTGGGCTGCGGCTAATCAAAGTATTTTCATTGCTTGGATCGGTTTCTGAATTTTGAATACTATTTCTTTTAATAGGGTTTGGGCTATTAGGGTTTGATGCAAATACGCCTTGAAGGGTTTTTACCAAATCATCGGCAAGCCCGTTATTTACGAAATACACAAAGAGACTTCTTTGGTCTGCATTAATTGTTTTATCCAACCGTTGAACCCACATCTTCGTTCTTTTGATATAATTTTCAGTTGGTGCTATCGCAAGTATCGCATTAAGTCTATCAATGCTGGTAAAGCTTACGATGGACCCACCGTTTGGCTGGAATATTCGGTTTAATTCCAATATCACTTCCTCAGGGGTGGAATTTTTCAGTTTGAATAGACCGATATGTTGTTTAGACATTTGATCAATATCTAATAAATTAATTGCTTTTCTAACTTTTTTTCTGTCCTCAGCTATTCCTGTGATAAGAATTACATCGTTTGCATTGCTAGGCGGTATCGACATTGTTTTGGAAATAAGAGGGGTTAGTAACTTTGCCATCTTTTTTGCAGAAATGTGTCGAAGTGGTATCGCTTCAATGCCATATCCCGCGGTACTTTTGTCCTGCCCGAATTGGGTTACGCCGCCGTTAATCAACGGAATAGGGATAATCTCTAGTACTTCGTTATTCTTACGCAAAGACAGGTCGTTTAACTTTAATACAGACTGGAGCATGGCATACATTTGGTCCTGCCTTAGCGGACTAGCGGTTTTGAGAGTAACCCGACCCTTAAGATTAGGTGGCAAGACGTAACTTTGCTTTAAAAGATCGCCCAGGATAATCTTGAGTGCTTGGTCTATCCGTACTTCCTGTAGTTCAAGGGTAAGATGCCCTTGTTTGAACTCTTTTGGTTTCGAATTTATGACTGTATTTTCTTCTATTGGTTGAGATGGTGGAAAAACCAAAGCAGCATCTTTAGAGCTTGAATGATCTGCGCGAGCTGTGTTTGTGGGCGTTTTTTTATTTTGCTCTTTCGTCGCCAATATTGTTGGCTTAGTTATAGCGCTTTTGTACTTTGGCGCCTTGTTAACTGATTGGCATGATACAATAGTCAAACAACATATAAAATAAAATATGACCCTTTTAATTCTCATTCTTTTCTCTTCAATGCCGGTAGCCAGCGCGTTTCCCGCTTTTTATTTCGTAAGTCCTTCACTTTATTCGTTGGTTTTTCAAGGAGATTTATTGTTTTGGAGCCATTAGACAATATAATCTCACCGAGTTCAATTTTTACCAACTGCCATCCATCAATATCGTGCCCTAATTCTGCTTGTATTGTTGTTCCATTGTTTTCGAGAATAATTGCTTTTCGAGATCCAGCTATGACGGTGCCTCGATATTTATAGGTTTGGAGAAGATTAGCCTTCTTAAATTCACTCTTAATCTTAGTGGTGCTGGTTACGGGCTGCCTGCTTTCGCTAAAGATTGGTTTTTTTAAAAAATTGGAGGGCTTTATTGACCGCGGTTTGACCTTGTTGATGGCTAGTTCCCCAGAAGGTTTTTCTGCTTCACGCTTCTTAAGGCTTAAACCATTTTGTTGCCACCAAGGGAGGACTATCAAAGATACTAACGCGATAGTGACCAAGAAAATGAACTTATATGAACCAATCATTGTGGAGCACCGTTAAGCATTGTCAGCGTAAAATTAAAGTTCAATTTTGCAAGGCCCTTATTGTTACCAGTTGGTACAATGTTAGCATTAGTCACCCTGATAAGTGGTTTATGATTTTCTAGCTCAATTAGAAACTGATAGAATTGGGGTAATGACGAATACCCTTCTATAGATATGAATAATTGATTAAGGCTTCCTCTCTCTTTTGGGTTTAAAATCTGCATTTGTGTAAGGCTTATTAAATGTCTTGCCGATATTTCTCTTACAGTTGATTGAAACTGATTTATAGCCAGGCTAGAACTTGAGAGCTCAATCAGATTGGATTGGCTTATTTCTTTTTTTAAAGCTGCGATGTTTGATAAGATTTGTTTGTTGCTTGCAATGATATTACGTTTTTTTGAAACCAATCGTTCGAGATTAGCTTCAGATTGCAATTGCTGTCGACGAAAGTCGTTCAACGGCCAGTAGATGGCACACGCTAGAACGAGAAGTAATCCGATTAGTATTAACCACGCCTTGCCAGGGCTCATGGGCTTTACAGACAAGTTTGTCATTAGAAACGTACCCTTACAACTAAATTAAACCTTTCGATTTCCTTCTCGGGCTCTCGGGTTATCGGTGCACGCAGGCTGGGAGATTCGAACATTTCTGAACTGCCAAGGATTGCAACTACGTCTGAGGCATTAGAGGCAAAACCTTGCAAAACAAGTTCGTTGTCTTTTAAATGAAATCGTCTTATCCAAGCCGTGTCCGGTAAAATTTTTGATACTTCATCCAAAATGGCAACTACCGTCGGTTGCTGGCGTGAAAATTCATTGATTGTTTTGACTTGTTCTTCGTATAAGCGGAGATTTTGCTTTCTTTTATGGATATCTTCGCTTAACGGTGTGATACGTTTATTTTCCGCAAGCAGCTTTCCGTATGACCAGTGTCTCTCTATAAAAGGGGACACTAATGCTGTTACAAAAAGTGTTAATACCAGCATAGCGGCAAAGATCCGCAATCGACTTTGTTTATCTGATGCAGAGCTTTCGAGCTTAAAAGTGCCACCGTATTCTGCTAGGTTGTCAGTGTTTTGAGCAACGAAACATTGCGGTTTTAATCCCGCTTTCATCGCCGTTTCACAGATCGCTGTCAGTTTTTTCTTGGGCACAACGTACACTAGTAGATTGACATGAGTTCCTTCTGAGCTAAGCACAAAATGATCAGTTTTAACTTCGTCATAATGGAAGGCTGTCCTGCGTTCAATTTCACTCTCTAGTAATTGTTCTATTGAATGTTCAGCAACTTTTGGGATTGAAAGATGGAAAGTGACAAAATCCTCTTTGGGTATGAGGATAAGCTGATCACCTTTAAGCTTATTTAATTTAGAGGAGAAATTATTTTGATCCAGCTTACCAGACCAGATGATGCGTTTACCTCGGCATTGAAATAATTCAACAGCTACTTCTCCCAGGTTGACCAGCACAAACTGGTTTCCAAAACCTAGGGAAACGGCCAAGTTGGACTGGAGGCCAGTCCTTATGCCCTCAAACCAAGAGCGTAGATACAATTTAATGTCCGACACGATACGAAACTACCTCAACATTTTTGGGTAAGGTATAGCCTAGAAAAACGGCAAGAAGCTAGATCACTAATTTGCTCTCCAATCTATGATCTTAAATGGACTTTCGGGATTCTCTAAAACTTCGATGTAAGCGTAAATAGAAAAGTAGGTTCCGGGTCCTTTAGAATTTGATGCAGCAATCCTATAAATTCTTTGTGGAGGAAACTTATTATAACTATCTTGATTTTTTTTGATAGCTCGTTTCAAATTAAACGAAGCAGAGGCTTTATCAACGGCATCAGATCGGCACTGCAGCGTGATTTCATTCATTAGACGTTGTTTTATTTCAGCTTGTAGACCGGGTATAGACAGAATCTGGTTCGTGCTCTGAAAACCACTAGGCATAGTTCGCGCTTTCTTTATACCTTCAATAAAGTCTGCGTGTTCGGCGGATCCTAATTCAGTTAAAAGTGCATCTAAAATTTTTAGATCGCCTTCATTAATGTCCCACCGTCCGCATGCGTTATTGACAGCCACCTCGATTTTTCGATTGCCAACTTCAACTTGATACTTGTGGTTATTTCCATAAAGTTCTGTTGGGAATTCGTTATTTACTAAATGAAATATCGCTACATGGATGGCACCCTCTGCCTCTGCCTGGCTTTGAGCTCGTTTGATAATGGTTTCAGTTGTTTCAACAGCTGTAGAACTTAAATTCAGAAAGCTGAGAGTTAAAGTCGATAGTATAACTAAGGCAACCAATGAAAACATCATGGCTATGCCTTGGTCGTTTCCCGATTGCACTAATCTTCTCTCCATGTTTTGACGATAATTGGATTATCTCGTCCATCCGAAAACTTGATTAATTCTGGTAGCTTCGTGTTATCGACCCATATCGCATGCCATTTTTTATGTTCTCTTGGCTTTATTTTTCCAAAATAAGAAAATTTGGTTTGAGTGTTTTTAAAAGAAGCAATTTCATCTTTTAAAATACCTCGGGTAAATATTATTGATCCGTTGTTGTCCCTTTCAATGGTCCTTTTTTCTGGCCCATTTTTTCCTGGAAATAGATATTTCACAATCGTTGGTCTACCAACAAAGTAAACACCCCGATAATCCTTGTAGTCCACTTTTATTGAAAGGGCTGATGAGAGATTTTTGTTCAGTAGGTTCTCAAGTTTGTTTCTTTGGTCAACTGC
>NZGS01000045.1 GCA_002690995.1 Rhodospirillaceae bacterium | reverse complement strand
TTATACCGTGCATTTGCAGGCCCAACTCTCTTTGATCGGGTACTCAGTGCCAATAGTTTTGGTACAAAAATAGTTTTGCTAATCGGTCTTTTAGGTTTTTTAACAGACCGACCTGAGTTCCTGGATATCGCTTTACTTTATGCACTTGTAAATTTCATTGGAACGATTGCAATACTCAAATTTTTTCGATATCGCAATATGGGGCTCTCTAGCGACGAAATTGCAAGTCGCGAGGATGAAAGATGATAGAATTAATCTTAAATTTGATTTCTGCAGGTTTGCTAGCTGCGGGTAGCATTTTTGTTCTTATTGGTGCGTTTGGCCTCATTAGGCTCCCGGATTTTTATACAAGGCTGCATGCCGCTGGGATCACCGATACGCTTGGTGCTGAGTTAATATTGTTAGGTTTGATGTTTCAGGCTGGTCTCACTCTCGTAACGGTTAAATTAATTCTGATTTCCTTAGTCATATTTTTTACGAGCCCTACAGCAACACATGCAGTAGCAAACGCTGCAAGGGTTATGGGGCTAAAACCTATGCTAGTTCCAGATAAGGATTTAGAAAATGCAGAGGATGGATAAATGACTGCCTCGATAGACATGGTTCTTATTGTTGATTTAGTGCTTTTGACATTACTCTGTTTAACCGCGCTTGCGATTATGTTAGTGCGACACCTTTTCGCTGTCGTCGCGCTAACTGGAGCGTTTAGTCTTCTTTCTGCTGGCCTTTTAGTAACTCTAGATGCTGTGGACGTGGCTTTCACTGAAGCAGCTGTAGGAGCTGGCATTTCGACCGTTTTAATGCTTGGAACATTGGCACTTACGAAAAGAAGAGAAGCCAGGTCGCCCAAGCTATCACCAATAGGCTTAATAATAATATTTTCCACTGGCGCGACTTTAATTTACGCAACGCCAGATATGCCGAAGTTTGGCGCGGTGGACTCGCCTGGATTGGTTCATATAGTGCCCAGCTATATCGAAGGTTCAGAAAACGATATAGCAGTACCAAACATTGTGACAGCTATTCTTGCAAGTTATAGGGGCTACGATACCCTTGGGGAGGTAGCTGTGATTTTTACTGCGGGCATGGGAGTTATAATTCTCCTAGGGAGACGACGGGAAGACGAATACGGATATTCTGAGGAAAGCGCAGCATTTCCCCTTCGTCCGGAAACTTCTAATGATGAAGAGGGTAAGGATAAGTCATGAGGCACCATCTCGTCTTGAGGGTAGTATCTAAAATGTTAATCCCGTTTATATTGCTTTTTGGACTTTACGTTCAATTTCACGGTGACTTTGGGCCTGGTGGAGGCTTTCAAGCTGGCGTTATTTTTGCTGCGGCGTTCATTTTATATGCGCTCGTCTTCGGTGATGATCAGGCACGCAAGGTGGTCCCTGACAAGGCGCTTATTCTTTTAGTTCCGTTGGGTTTGTTAATTTACGCTCTAACAGGCTTTGCTGGCATATTACTAGGTGGCAAATTTCTTGATTATGACGTTCTTTCCTCAGATCCCACCCACGGTCAACATCTTGGTATTTTAGTAATCGAATTAGGCGTTGGTATCACTGTAACTGCTGTAATGATTAGTATTTTTAGGGCTTATGCTGGCCGAACAAAAGCCATTGATAAAGAGGACTGGTAAAGATGGTAGACGCTTTAATCAGTCACTATAATTACTGGCTAATTATCATTTTGATGATGCTGGGCCTGTACGTGGTTGTTTCAAGAGGTAATTTAGTAAAAAAAATTGTCGGATTAAATATTTTTCAAACATCTGTTTTCCTATTGTATATTTCACTGGGAAAAGTGAGTGGAGGCACTGCTCCTATTTTAACTGGAAAACCAGAGGCCTTCTCAAACCCTTTACCCCACGTACTCATTCTTACGGCCATCGTTGTCGGTATAGCGACAACAGCACTTGGCTTGGCATTGGTAGTTCGAATTAGAGAGAGTTATGGGACGATTGAGGAAGACGATATACTTATCTCAGAAAGATCACAGGATGCATCCGACATAAATGGTAGTTCGGCATGAATTTCATAATGCCCCACTTGCCTGTTCTTCAAGTGGCAATTCCTCTTATTGCCGCTCCAATCTGCGTCTTGTTTACATTTGGAGGGCACCGAAAAGTAGCATGGCTGTTTACGCTTGCTGTTAGCTGGGTGTGTTTTCTAATAGCAGGAGCGCTGCTAAGCCGGGTTCTATTGGACACGGATATCAGCTATGCAATTGGAAATTGGCCACCTCCTTTTGGAATTGAATATCGTGTAGATCCCATTAATGCTTTCGTACTTCTGATTATATCAGGCATTAGTGCGATTGCCCTACCCTTTGCTAGATTGTCAGTTGAGAAGGAAATTGAAACTGACAGGCATATTCTATTCTACACCTCTTATTTATTGTGTTTAACAGGTTTGTTAGGTGTCACTATTACAGGGGATGCCTTCAATATATTTGTATTCTTGGAAATATCTTCTTTGTCGACATACGTTTTGATCGCGACGGGGGTTCGCCAAGATAGACGAGCTCTGACGGCAGCTTATAATTATTTGATCTTGGGAACAATCGGTGCCACTTTTTTCGTTATAGGTATCGGTCTTCTCTACATGGTAACGGGAACCCTTAATATTGCTGACCTCGCCGAGCGCCTTCAACCATTGTCAGACAATAGAGTAGTGCATGCTGGCTTTGCGTTTATAGTTATTGGCATGGGGCTAAAGCTCGCTTTATTTCCAATGCACGTATGGCTTCCTAATGCTTACACATATGCGCCATCATTGGTCACGGTATTTTTGGCAGCTACCTCGACGAAGGTATCTGTTTATGTTCTTCTTCGATTTCTCTTCACCGTGTTTGGACCCTCATACGACTTTGTAAATCTGACGTTTGAGTTTGTATTACTGCCTCTTGCCATAGTGGCCATGTTTGCCGGCTCAATAACCGCTATTTTTCAGACGAATGCCAAACGCTTATTTGCTTACTCTAGCGTTGCTCAATTAGGTTACATGATGCTCGGAGTGGCTCTGTCCAATATTCCCGGTTTGATGGCTACCATCTTGCACATTTTCAACCACGCATTAATGAAAGGCGCACTTTTTATGGCCCTAGGGTGCGTGATGTATCGTTTAGGAACCGTATCGTTGGGTTCGATGAAAGGGTTAGGGCGTAGTATGCCCTGGACCATGGGAGCATTAATCCTAGGTGGCCTGAGCCTTATTGGGGTCCCTGGAACGGTTGGCTTTATTAGCAAATGGCACCTTATACTTGGCACTCTGGAGGCAGGTTTCTGGCCGATTGCTATTTTAATTGTAGCTAGTTCCCTACTCGCGGTTATTTATATTTGGAAGATCGTTGAGGTTGCGTATCTTGAAAAGGAGATCAATCAAGAGAAAACGTTAAAAGAAGCTCCAATTTCAATGCTGGCGCCATTATGGGTGCTTGTGATCTTAAACTTTTACTTTGGGATAGATGCAGACTTAACCACCTGGGTTGCTCGTAACGTGGCTGAGACGTTTCTTGGAGGCGAGTCATGAGTAACCAAAGTATCTTAATTCTCTCTATCCTTATTCCCCTTATCGGTGGAATTGGAATATCGCTTTTACACCGAGCCCCTAACTTGAGGGAAGCCTGCACACTTATTTCCTCTATTGTACTTGCATTCGTCGTTTACAGTCTGTTGCCGAAAATTTTATCAGGTGAAACAGTCAACATTACGTTTAGAGAAATTCTCCCGGGCCTTGCGCTCCAGTTCAACGTTGAACCTCTAGGGATGTTGTTTGCCTGCACCGCGTCAGGTTTGTGGATAATTAATTCTCTATATTCAATAGGCTATATGCGGGGCAATCAAGAAGAGAACCAGACCCGTTTTTATATTTATTTTACAATCGCTATTTCTAGTTCGATGGGCATCGCATTTGCCGGCAACATGTTCACGTTATTTATCTTTTATGAAATATTAACGCTTTCTACTTATCCGTTAGTCGCGCACAAACAAAACTCTGAAGCAAAATCCGGTGCCAGAATTTACCTAGGCTTATTGATTGGTACCTCAGTCGGTTTTCAATTAGTTGCTATCATCTGGACCTATTTGATTACCGGAACGCTGGATTTCACACCCGAGGGTATTTTAAACGGAAAAATTGATCCAACGCTACTTCCTATTTTACTGGCACTATATATGTTTGGAATAGGTAAAGCTGCATTAATGCCGTTTCATCTATGGCTACCGTCGGCCATGGTCGCCCCTACCCCGGTGAGCGCTTTGTTACATGCTGTTGCAGTTGTTAAAGCTGGTGTGTTTACCGTTTTAAAAGTAGTGATTTACATTTTTGGGATAGAATTTCTTTCAGAGACGGGAGCATCGACTTGGCTGATATGGGCAGCAAGTTTTACGCTCCTTGCTGCATCCATTGTTGCTATAACGAAAGATAATTTAAAAGCGCGATTAGCTTACTCAACTATAAGCCAATTATCTTATATCGTTCTGGGAGCGGCTTTGGCGAGCAGCATAGGTATCCTGGGTGGTGGACTACATATAGCAACGCACGCCATAGGTAAAATTACTCTGTTTATGTGTGCCGGTGCGATTTATGTTGCGACGCACAAAACGGAAATAAGTGACATGACGGGGCTGGGTCGTAAAATGCCATTTACTTATGCGGCATTTACAATCGGTTCCTTAAGTATAATCGGTCTGCCTCCCTTTGCTGGTACTTGGAGCAAATGGTACCTAGCCTTAGCAGCTGCTGACACTCAAACATGGATGGTCATCGGCGTTTACATGCTGAGTTCACTGTTGAATGTCTGGTATCTGCTTTCTATCGTTGCAAAGGGCTTTTTTGCACCGCCTTCTGAGACGAGTGATCCTTCCACTGGAACAATAAAAGAAGCTCCACTACTTTGTGTGCTCCCACCTTGTTTAACCGCCGTGGGTTGTATTGCATTGTTTTTCTTTGCCGATCGTATTGTTGAGTTACTTCGCCCCATAGTTAATTAGGAATTCTAACGAAATGAAGAATAACGTCCAAGAAGATGATAAAATGAAGGAGGGGCTCCACTGGTTTGATAATAAACGAAATATCAAGCGAATCATTTATGCTCTCTATGTCATTTGCGCGGCATTATTTTTGGCTGAATTCTTTTACCATAAACATGCTGTCTTTAGTTTTGATACTTGGTTTGGCTTCTACGCTATTTACGGTTTCATAATGTGCGTAGGGCTGGTTATAGGCGCAAAAGTGATAAGGCACCTTTTGATACGGCGGGAGAATTACTATGACAGCAGTAGCTGAAATTTTGCTCCCGTTAAACCCAGGAATTTGGTTGATTGTAGGAGCGTTAATAGCCGTTTTATTACCGCAGACATTAAGCCGTTGGTTTGCCGTTATTTTACCCGTGTTCTTAATAGCTTTTCTATTTTCGCTAAATTTAGATAACTACGGCACCATTTCCTTTTTTGATTACAGTTTAGAAACATTTCGACTCGATGCATTAAGCCGTGTCTTCGGACTAATTTTTCTTATTGCTTCTGCGTTGGGGAATTTATATGCCCTTGGCGATGACGTTGATAAACTTCAGCGCTCCGCGGCACTAGCTTACGCGGGAGGAGCAATTGCTGCTGTTTTTGCAGGCGATATGATTACTTTATTCATATTTTTTGAAGTTGCGGCAGTTGCTTCTGTATTCCTGATATGGGCGAGGAGAACAGAGAGAGCTTTTGCTGCGGGAATGCGGTATTTAATATTCCAAATTGGTGCTGGTGTCATATTGCTAGCAGGATTGCTAATCCATTTTTCAGTCACAGGGTCCATTAATTTCGATAAGCTAGGTCTGGATGCACCTGGTGGCATACTCATTCTAATTGCATTTGGTATTAAAAGTGCCTTCCCGCTAGTCCATAATTGGTTGCAGGATGCATACCCTGAAGCCACTATCAGTGGAACAGTCATATTATCGGGGTTTACTACGAAATTGGCTATATATGCACTCGCTCGTTCCTACGCTGGAACAGAAATCTTAATTTGGATAGGCGCCGTCATGGCCATATTACCTATATTCTATGCGATTATAGAAAACGATCTTCGTAGAGTGTTAACCTACAGCCTGAATAATCAATTGGGTTTTATGGTAGTCGGTATTGGAATTGGAACGGAGATGGCCTTGAATGGCACGATATCACACGCCTTTGTCCATATTTTATACAAGGCACTACTATTGATGAGCATGGGTGCAGTACTTTTGCGAACTGGAACCTGTAATGGATCAGAACTGGGCGGTCTTGTAAAAACGATGCCCTGGACGGCAGCCTTTTGCATAGTCGGAGCAGCTTCAGCCTCCGCATTTCCGCTTTTCAGTGGTTTCATTTCGAAATCTATGATCATAACGGCAGCTGGTGAACAAGGTTATTGGATTATATGGCTTATTTTACTGTTCGCTTCTGCTGGGGTCCTTTACCACTCAGGAATTCGCATTCCCTACTTTGCGTTTTTCTCTGAGGACAAAGGTCATCGCGTAAAAGAAGCACCATGGCCAATGCTTGTGGCTATGGGTGCCGCCGCCTTTCTCTGCATTATAATAGGAGTTTTTCCAGTATCTCTTTATGCAATGCTCCCCTTTTCAGTAGATTACGTTCCATACACTGCTTACCACGTCATTAACCAACTGCAGCTTTTGATGTTTGCGGCACTTGCTTTTACTGTCTTGAAACTAATAAAGATTTATCCTTCAGACACTCGAGGTATCAATCTTGATACCGATTGGGTTTACAGGAAGGGTTTAATGAGCCTGATTATTTATTCTAATAGGTATCTTAGTACGGGATATCGAGTAGTGTGCGATGGCGCAGTGGGAATTATCTCTGAAGTAATAAATAGCGCAAAGCAACTAGGAAATAATGATGGTATTCTTTCAAGAACCCCCGCCTTGGGATCTAGTATTGCTTGGATATCCGGCCTTTTACTGTTAGTCTTGCTGCTGAGATTTGCCTGATCTAATAATTACTGATTTTCAATGGGTTTTCAGTAATTATTAAATGATAAACTAAAGGAATAAGCGTCTTGGAACTCATAGGGAAATATAATTTAAAAGCAGACAGGGAGCAAGTTTGGACTGCTCTTAACGACCCAACAATATTGCAAAAGTGTATCCCTGGCTGTGAAACATTAACTAAGGCCTCTGATACGAATTTTTCAGCATCCGTTGTGGCGAAGGTTGGACCTGTCAAAGCTAAATTCTCCGGGGAAGTCGAACTTACGGAATTGTCTCCCCCCTCTTCCTATAAGATCTCTGGAGAAGGCAAAGGAGGAGCAGCAGGATTTGCATCTGGAAGTGCTGACGTCAAATTAGAAGAAAGGGATGAAGGTGGAACGGTTCTATCCTATACGGTAAATGCTCAAGTAGGAGGAAAATTAGCCCAAATTGGCTCGAGATTAATTGATTCTACCGCAAAAAAATTATCGCGGGAATTTTTTGATAAATTTACGGAGTTGGTTGACTGTGGAACTGATACTTCCGGAGATTCTTCTGAGAAATTAGAAAATTTAGCTGAACAGGAAAAGGGGGACACGATGGAAAATGATAATAAAACTGAGGAAAACGTCTATCCAAGCACACATTGGACGATCTGGGTGTTGGGCTTGATCTCAATAGGCGCATTGGTTGCTTTTGGTCTTCACCTGAATTTTTAATTCACACCAAGAATCGTTTGATCGCCGTTTGAGTGGGAGTATCACAATATGGAAACTAGAGCTGCATTAGCAACAGCTGCCGGAAAGCCGTTAAGCATTGAAACGCTTACTTTAGAGGGACCTAAGGCCGGAGAGGTAATGGTGGAAATTAAGGCAACTGGTATATGCCACACCGACGAATTTACTTTGTCCGGCGGTGATCCGGAAGGAATATTCCCTTCTGTTCTTGGACATGAGGGCGCGGGTGTGATTGTAGAGGTCGGCGAAGGAGTTACCAGTGTTAAAAAAGGTGACCATGTCATTCCCTTGTACACCCCAGAATGCAGACAATGTAAATCCTGCCTTTCAGGAAAAACCAACTTGTGTACAGCTATCAGAGGCACTCAAGGACAGGGTGTAATGCCAGATGGTACAAGTAGGTTCAAAATGGGAAGCGAAACTATTTTCCATTACATGGGATGTTCCACCTTCTCAAACTTTACAGTGCTTCCTGAAATTGCTGTTGCTAAAATTCGAGAAGATGCTCCGTTCGACAAAGTCTGTTACATTGGTTGCGGCGTTACTACTGGTATA